>NZ_CAMLHF010000071.1 GCF_946479715.1 uncultured Pedobacter sp.
AATCGGGGAGCTGGCAAGCTAAGTTCTTCCTGCAAACTGTAAAATTCGAGGCTGGGGATCTTCCTCCTGTTGTAGATATAGAACAATTAAATGGTACTTCGCCTGCAAATATGCGAGCGCAGTTGAAAGAGTTTGTTTCTTATATTGAGAAAAGGGAGCAGGTAAAACCAATTATTTATACTGGGTTGTCGTTCTATAATGACTATTTGAAAGGGTATTTTGATAATTATCCTTTATGGATTGCCCATTATCATCAGCCAAAGCTTAAAGTTAATGAGGCTACAAAATGGTTCTTTTGGCAACACTCTGATAAGGCAAGAATCTCAGGTATTAATCATGCAGTTGATTTTAATGTTTTTAAAGGTGATAGTACAACCTTTTCACAAATGTTGATTAAATAAAATCCTTTCTGTTAATGGTTAGCTTAAGTTATTTAAAAGAAAAATAACTACAGTTATAAATATATAATGAATCATTATTTCTAATATTACTAAAAATTATTTTTAAATATTGGGGGTATGCAGGAGCTGGTCATTCGCATTCGGGAAAATGAGGACGAATCTGCATTTAATGAGCTTTACGAGGGATATGCAAATAAGTTTTTCCGGTTCGCACAATCATTTGTGGGAGAGCGTGAGATTGCCGAAGAAATTGTAAATGATGTGTTGGTAAGGCTCTGGATTGAGCGTAAGGAAAACTTGCGCATCAAAAATATGCAGGTTTACCTTTATACATCGATAAAGAATGCATGCCTAAATCATTTGCGTAGCATTACTTCTAAAAAGAATAATGAAGTAAAGGTAACCGAAGCATATTATTTTCATTTGTCGGTTGATCCATCCCAGATTCTGATCAGTAAAGAGTTGTCAGATAATATGCTGAAGGCTATTAATGACTTACCTGCTAGATGCAAACTCATCTTTAAAATGGTAAAGGAAGATGATTTGTCCTGTAAAGAAGTAGCAAGTATTCTTGGGCTTTCTGATAAAACTGTATTTGCCCAGTTATCCATTGCACTTAAGAAACTTGATTCGGCAATTCATAGTAAATAGAATTGTTCTATCGCACTAGCATTCGTCATCTCGACGATAGGAGAGATCTCTTGGTTATGCCAATTTGCTTCGTAGCCAAGAGATCTCTCCTATCGTCGAGATGACGGCTTAAGAGATGGTAAAAGTCATTCATAAGAATTTCAAAAATATTTTTATTTCTTTTAGGAATATCGATACCCTCGCGTGTCTTTACCTTAGACACTATTTATATATATGATAAAATCCAGGTTTATTGAATTGATGGCCAAAAGCATATCTAAATCTTCCACACCAGAAGAATTAGCTGAGCTGGAGGAGTTTTTTATTCATTTTCCGGAATATAGAAAAATGCAGGCTTTTACAGATGCATTGACCACAGAGGAAAAACAACCCGACACTTTAGTAAAACAAAGAGATATTAATCAAAAGATTGATGGGCTTTGGGATAAAATCAGAACAGAGGAAAACACGATTACACCTGTTAAAGAGGCTAAGATAAGTTCATTAATATATTGGAAGTGGATAGCAGCAGCATTGGTTATGGGCATTTTAACCGTGTTTTTTTTCTATGGAAGAAAACCAGCTGTTCCGGATCAGTTTGCAGGTTCAGAAATGCACCGGATCTATGTTCCTTTTGGGAAAACCAGAGACTTGAAATTGTCTGATGGCACAAAAGTTAAATTGAATGCAGGGAGTACGTTTACTTACCCGGAAGTGTTTTCTGCTACAAGCAGAGAAGTGAGCCTGAAGGGCGAAGGTTTTTTTCAGGTAGAAAAAAATCCTAAAAGACCTTTTCTGGTTCATACCGAGAAGTTCATTGTAAAGGTATTAGGGACTGTGTTTAATGTTAAGGCATATGAAACAGATAAGAAGGTTGAAACTACATTACTTAGCGGAAAAATCCTGGTTGAATTAAATGATAAGCCAGAAAAGAAGATTGTGATGCTGCCCAATGAAAAGCTTACTGTTGCTAATGACCTGGAGCAGGGCAGAAATACTGATAAAAAAGCAGCAGTACTGGAGTATCAGCTAGAGAGACTATCTGAAGCCAATACACAAGATGTTAAAGAGATTGCCTGGCTGAGCAATAAAATGATTTTTACAAATGAAAGTTTCGAAGAAGTAGGCAAACAGATTGAGAGACGATTCGATGTACAAATGGTATTTGATAATGAAACCTTGAAAAAAGAAGAAATTAGCGGGGTGTTTGAAGAAGAATCTTTGGAACAAGCACTCTCATTAATAAAAATGACCACTCCATTTAAGTTCAGAAGGGATAAAGGAGTAGTTCACCTCTCTGCACCATAAGCAAATAATTAACCAATAATAAAAACCAAATTAAACTAAAAAAATGAAGAAATTTTATCTAACCGATTCCTGAAAATCCACAAATAAATAAGGGAAGAATTGCAGTTCTTCCCCTTAAAAATCCGGATTTAATTCACAAGAGTAAGCGTTGTAATGGACTTGCTCTATTCCTTAATTTTCAAAAACAAATGTAATGAAAAAGATTACAAAAGCTTTTGCGTGGCTTTATATGCAACCACCTTTTAAAATAATTTTGCTAATGAAAGGAGCATTATTACTAATTATGTTCACCTGTTTACAGGTTTCGGCGAATGTTTACTCTCAGGAAAAGTTCTCACTTGATTTAAAACAGACGGAAGTAAGCAACATTCTCACAAAGATTCAAAAACAAAGTAACTACCGCTTTTTTTACAATTATGCCAGCTTAAAGAAGCTGGGTAAAGTAGATCTGCAGGTAAAAGATGCAGGCATCCACGCCATTATGGATGCATTAATGGGCAGTAAATTGCCATATAAAATAGCTGATGATCATGTGGTGATCATTGGTGCGCCAGAAGCCCAGATTGCCATAAAAGGTAAAGTTGTAGATTCAAAAGGAGAAACCCTTATAGGAGTTAGTGTTAAATTACAAGGAACTAATATTGGTGCTACAACTAATGTTAATGGTGAATTTGTAATTAATGCTCCTGAAAACGGGGTTTTAGAGTTTAGTTATGTTGGCTATGAAAAACAGATAGTTAATATAGCCGGACAAACTAACCTGACCATTACTATGGTTGAAACGAATTCCAATTTGGATGAGATTGTTGTAGTAGGTTATGGTACCTCTAAAAAAATAGATGTTACGGGATCAATAGCCAGTATTAAAGGTAGCGATATTCAGAACCTGCCTGTAAGTACAGTTGCCCAGGCATTGGAAGGCAGAGCAACGGGTGTTAATATTGTTCGTAATGATGGAACTCCCGGTGCTGCACCAAGTATCCGTATCCGTGGTACCGGTACTATAAATGATGCTAACCCTTTGGTAGTAATTGATGGAGTACCTTCCGGTAATCCTGATGCCTTAAGTGATGTGAATCCTAATGATATTGCTTCAATAGAGATATTAAAGGATGCATCGTCAAGCGCTATTTATGGCACAAGAGCTGCGAATGGAGTTGTTTTGGTAACTACTAAAAGAGGTAGTTACAGTCAGAAATTGGCTACTTCTATAAACGCATATACAGGTGTTTCTAAATCTACCAAGTACATTGACTTGCTTACGGCTCCTGATCTTTATACACTTAAAAGAGAAAGATTTACTAACGATGGGGCTGCTATTGAAGCACCATGGAATGATGCATATTATTCGACCCAGCGTACAGACTGGCAGAAAGCCATCCTGGGAAGCGGAAAAGTAAATAATCTTGATCTTAATCTTCAGGGCGGCAATGAGGTTTCTACCTATTATTTTTCTACCTCTTTTTACGATGAAAAAGGGATTATCGACAAGTCTTACTTTAAACGCTTTAGTACCCGTATCAATTCGGAACATAAGATCAAACCCTGGTTAAAATTAGGACAAAACTTGCAGGTAACTTATGGGGAAACCAATGGTTTTAATAATAATGATTCTCAGACAGGCCTTCTCTTTTCTGCGTTAAGGTTTAATCCTGCAATTCCTACCATCAATGATGATGGAACATATGGAACCTCAAAAGCTTTTGCCAATCAGTTAGGTGATATCAATAATCCTTATTCAACCATTCAGCAGGCAGATGCTTATAACCGCAAATACAGAGCTATTGCGAATGTATTTGCAGAGGTGCCAATTTATAAAGATTTAAAATTCCGCGCTAACTATGGTTTCGATGGTACAATTGGCCGTAGTTATTCTTTTAACATAGAAGACAGAATCCAAACAAGAGAAACAACAAGTTCAACACTAACACAGGCAGAAGCAGAGAATTATTCACACTTGTTAGATCTTGTTCTTACTTACGATAAAGTAATCAGCAAAAGTCATATCACTTTCACTGGCGGATATTCTTCACAAAGTTTTAGAGGAAGCTATTTCTCTGCTGGTAGAGTGGGGTATGATGATACTTCTAAAGATCAAAGGACTTTAAGAAAAGGAAATGCCTTTTTAACTGCCGATGGTAGTTATGATGATCCGTCGGGCCTGGAATCTGTTTTTGCAAGGGGATTTTATGATTACGATGGAAGATTTTTAGCAACTCTGACCTTTAGAGCAGATGGTTCATCAAAATTTGCTGCCGGAAACCGTTGGGGTTACTTCCCTGCATTCTCTTTAGGATGGAGAGTGTCTAATGAGAAATTCATGAAAGATGTGAGCTGGATAAGCAATTTAAAGATCACTGGAGGATGGGGAGAGCTGGGTAACCAAAATATACGTGGTTTCCAGTACGCGAGTTCGATTGTTGTTGGGAATACTTATGGTACAAATGGCTATACTTTTGGAGGTTTTGGTGTTAATGGTTCGGCAGTAACAATAACTGCTAATCCGGATATTACCTGGGAGCGTGCAGCCATGACCAATGTGAGTTTGGAGGCAGGCTTTTTAAACAATAAGTTAAGCACTACAATTACCTATTTTGATAAAAACACCAATAAAATGCTTGTGCCTGCCTTATTAATAGGAACAGCAGGAAGAGTAACTGCTCCTGACATAAATATCGGGAACATGAATAATCGTGGTATAGAGGCAGAGGTGAACTACCAATCGGGTGATACCTTTAAATACTCTTTTGGACTTAACGGCTCATTCATCAAAAATGAAGTAACTAAGCTTTATGGCTTAAATGCCTTTATTCCTTCTACAGTTTATGGCCGTTCTAGTCAGGAAATTTCAAGAACCTATGAAGGCCAGTCTATAGCTTCTTTTTACGGGTGGAAAACAGCAGGACTGTACCAAACTCAGGCTGAGGTTGACAATGATCCTTATTTGAAGAATGATTCAAGAAAAGGTGCTATAAAGCCAGGAGATGTTCGTTTTGTTGACATCAACGGAGATGGGATGATTGACGGAGCAGATAGAACCTATCTGGGAAATCCTAATCCAAAAGCAACTTTGGGCTTTCAAACCAGTCTGTCTTACAAAGGGTTCGACCTATCAGCAAACTTAACAGGCGTATTTGGTGTGAGTTTGTATAATGCAGATAGGATGCAAGGCATGGATCCGACCTATTCTTTTAACCTTTATGCCGAAACATTAAATAGATGGACAGGGCCAGGAACAAGTAATTCAATACCAAGGATGTCACTTGATCGTGCAAATGAGAACTATCGTACTTCAGATCTGTTTGTTGAAAATGGTAACTATGTTAGCTTAAAGAATTTAACAATAGGCTATACACTGCCTGATTTTATTGTGAAAAAGGCCACTTTTAATAGTTTAAGGTTATATGTGACTGGTCAGAATTTATTCATGATCACCAATTATTCGGGTTATACTCCTGAATTGGGATATACAAATGGCAATAGACAAAGAGGCGTTGATGTTGCTCAATATCCATCTGTACGCTCGTTCACATTTGGTTTAACCCTTAAAATCTAATCACCATGAAAACAAAATATATCATATATACATGTCTATTTGTAGTGGCTTTTTCCACTGCATGTAAGAAAAATCTGGACCTTACTCAGAAAGGGGTTTACAATACAGATAACTATTTCAGAAATGAAACCGATGCTATAAATACAATTTCTGGTATTTATAACTTATTAGCTCAGGAAGATTACATTTCTCATGCTGAAACTACATTTGATGTAGCATCAGATGATTACTGGCGTTCAGGAGATCATGCTGAGGATGAGGCTATAGAGAATTTGACTTACAATGCATCAAATGCACAGATAAATTTTAGCTGGACCTATAAATATGAGACGGTGAACCGCTCAACAAATGCGATTATCAACATCCCAAAAATCACTGATATTACTCCAGCTATAAAAGACCGTAGCATGGGAGAAGCTTATTTCTTCAGAGCATTTGGCTACTGGAGATTAATGGTGATTTATGGCGACGTACCTATTGTTACTGAAGAGGACTACGCTAAGAGTAACTTCAATATACCAAAATCGTCAATCGAGGAGGTTCGTAAACAAATAGAAGCAGATCTTTTGAAAGCTGTAGACCTTTTACCGGAAAACTATGGTGCTGCGGATTTTGGAAGGGTGAGTAAGGGAACCGCTTTAGGATTGCTGACTAAATTGTATATGTATTGGGAAAAGTTACCAGAAGCAATTACAACTGGCGAAAAATTAATAAACAATAGTAAATATGCATTGGCAGCTACTTATGCAGAGAACTTTACCAGGGCTAATAAAAATAGTACTGAGCTTCTGATGTCTGTACAGGGATTACAAAATGTAATGTCTAATGATTATACGATTTATTATATTCCAAGAGCTTGGGGAGGATACGGATTTAGCCAGCCATTAAAAGGACTTGCAGATGAATTTGAACTAAATGACCCACGTAAATCTGCTACATTATTAAGTGTAGGAGATAAGATAGATTTAGGGGATGGCAAAGGTGATACTGAATTTACATCAGATCTGTCATCAACGGGATTTAGCTTCCGTAAGTATGCGGTGTTTTTTCCGGCTGGTTCTTCAGAAGGAAATGGTGTAGACCATAATTATGCGGTTCCATTGATGCGATCAGCTGATATTTATCTTTTAGTTGCCGAAGCAAAGATCCGTACTCAGGGAGCCGGAGCTGGAGATGCATTGATTAACCAGGTAAGACGCAGGGCTTCAGTATTATTACCTCCTGTTGTAAATGCAGGAATGAAAGAATTGATCCATGAAAGACGTGTTGAATTAGCAGGAGAAGGCGAAAGACATCAGGATTTGATGAGATGGGATAAAAAGAACTTAGTTGATATAGCTGCAATATATAATCTGGCAAAATCAAAAGCTCCGGTAGATCAGGGCAAAACAGTGACTTTTGTACGTCCTAAGCATTATTATTATCCAATTCCTCAGGTTGAAATAGATAAAAGTAACGGCGTGTTAAAACAAAATCCAAATTACTAGTACAATATAAATAAGGGCACTGATTTTCAGTGCCCTTATTTTATTATGTCTAAAATTAAACGAACTCATTTATGCAAGAAAGATTTACCACCCTGGATATTTTTAGAGGAATGACCATTTGTTTTATGATCATTGTAAATTCTCCGGGTTCCGGAGCCACACAGTGGGCTCCTTTAGATCATGCCGCATGGTTCGGTTTTACACCAACTGACCTGGTTTTTCCATCGTTTCTTTTTGCAGTTGGTAATGCATTGAGCTTTTCAAAAAAGAAATTTGAAAGTGACAGCAGCTTTTTGATGAAGATATTTAAAAGATCTGCTGTCATTTTTTTACTGGGTTATTTAATGTACTGGTTCCCATTTATGCATAGAGACAATGGTAACTGGGTATTTAACGCAATTAGCAACACCAGGATAATGGGGGTATTACAGCGTATAGCACTTTGTTATTTGTTTGGTGCACTAATTGTTCATTACTGCTCAAAAAAATCTGCCTTGATCATTTCAATAGCTCTGCTTTTAGGTTACTGGGGATTTTTATTGCTATTTGGAGAACAAGGTCAGGAATATACTATGCTGGGCAATGCAGGTACTCGTTTGGATATTTTTATTTTGGGTGATGCTCATTTGTATCATGATAAAGGAGGGCCAATTGCATTTGACCCTGAGGGTCTGCTCAGCACGTTAACAGGTATTGTTAATGTGATCGGCGGATATTTGGCAGGAGCCTATATTCAGGAAAAAGGAAGAAATTATGAGTCTGTGGCTAAGCTATTGCTAGTTGGTGCCTTGCTTATCTTTCTTTCATTGTTTTGGAGCCAATTTTTTCCAATAGCTAAAAAGCTTTGGACCAGTTCATTTGTGTTGCTCACAGTGGGTTTGGACCTGGTGATCATAGCGGTTCTTATTTACTTTGTAGAGATAAAGAAGATCAACTGGGGGAACAACTTTTTTCTGGTATTTGGGAGGAACTCTCTGGCTATTTATCTTTTGTCGGAACTCTTACTGGTCATTTTTCAGTTAATATGGGTAAAACCAGGGTTGAGTTTTTACAACTGGATCAACAATGTTTTTTATCAGCCTTTATTTCCCGGAGCTTTTGGAACGTTGGCTTTTGCGCTGAGTTTTATGATGCTTTGCTGGCTGGTTGGGTATATAATGGACAAAAAGAAGATTTATATTAAAATTTAAGTATGATCTAAAAGTTATAGATTAGATATTTATTACTAATAGGTTATGAACATCAGGAAAGCAGAGCTTAAGGACGCCAGCACTATTCGGATTTTAATGGAACAACTTGGTTATCCAACCGAAGAGGGGTTTATAGCGAAAAAACTAGATTCTTTTTCGGATAGATCTGATCATAATGACCTTGTTTATGAATTGGAAGGAAAAGTATTAGGTTTTGTATCCCTTCATTTTATTCCTCAAATAGCTTTTGAAGCGGACTATGCAGTAATTAGTTATTTTGTGGTTGATGATGATTCCCGGAGCCTGGGAATTGGTAAAGTTTTAGAAGAGTATTGCACTGCATTAGCTATTGAAAGGAAATGTAAAAGAATTATGGTTCACAGCAATGCAAGGCGTACTGATGCACATCGTTTTTATTTAAGACAGGGTTTTGTTGAATATCCGAAAGATTTTGTAAAGTTCTTATAAGGGGGTGTCCCGAGCAGCATGGCATAGAGATTGCAGTTCTATTATTTTGACTAATAAATTTAATAGGATTATGAAATTTTCCAGTTTAATACCGGTAGTACTGATAGCAGCTGTGGTAACCCAGGGTTGTGTTAGTAACAAAAAGTATAACGATCTCCAATCTAGTTATGATCAACTAAAAGAAAAGACTAAGGATTTGAATCAGAAGTATCAGTCCGGTCAACAGGAACTATCCGGAACAACATCACGGGTAAAGAGCTTAGAAGAACAGATTGCTTCGGAAAAAGCAAATTCAGCTTCTTTGCAGGCTGCACTTGATAAATGTTTAAGCTCTACCAGCCAGGGTAATGTAAATATCTCTAAATTGGTTGATGAGATTAACGCCTCAAATAAATATATCCAACACCTTGTAAATACTAAAAACAAAAGTGATTCACTTAATTTGGTGTTAACCAATAACCTTACACGTTCATTAAGTAGAGAAGAAATGAGGGATGTGGATGTGAAAGTGCTTAAGGGAGTAGTTTATATCTCTTTGTCGGATAATATGCTTTATAAATCCGGGAGCTACGAGATCTCTGATAAAGCAGGTGAAACGCTAAGCAAAATTGCTAAAATCATTAAGGATTACCAGGGGTACGATGTATTGATTGAAGGTAACACGGATAACGTACCGATTTCGCAAACAAATATTCGTAACAACTGGGATTTAAGTGCTTTAAGAGCGTCGTCAGTAGTTCAGTCGTTGCAGAATAATTATGGGGTAGAACCGAAACGCTTAACTGCAGGAGGTAGGGGTGAGTATAATCCGATTGCAGGAAATGATACACCAGATGGCAAAGCAAGAAACAGACGTACACAGATTATCATAACACCTAAATTAGATCAGTTTATGGAGTTAATTGGTAAAGCTCCTGAACAAGCTAAAGAACCTGTAAAAGAATAAGCAGGAATAATATTATCTGATTCGCAAAAGATCGCAAATCAGAATAAAGAAGCATGACTTTACGCGGATAAATATTTTTATTTTTATCTTACGTTATTGTTCATGCTTTTTTTATGCCAAATGATAAACCAAATCAAGTCCTACAGAGCCGTATTCTGTTTTTTAATCATCTTTTTGAACATATCTGTTTTGTTTGCACAGCCAACAAAGAAAGAACCTGATGGGAAAATAGAAAAATTAAGTAAAGAATTTGATGTCATCATAAATCATGATACTAAGGTTGAAGTAATTGCCGACGGTTTTGGCTGGGTAGAAGGGCCATTGTGGATAGAAAGCAAAAAGATGTTGTTGATTTCAGATGTTTTAAACAATACTGTTTACAAATGGACACCCGAAAAAGGTAAGGAGGTTTATCTTGAACACTCAGGCTACACCGGAACTCAGCCCAGAACAGAAGAACTGGGATCGAACGGGTTAGTGCTTAATCATAAAGGACAATTGCTATTATGCCAGCATGGCGACAGAAGAGTAGCACTCATGAATGCTTCATTAGATAATCCTAAGGCAGAATACATTACACTGGCCAATGAGTATAAAGGTAAAAAATTCGATAGCCCGAACGATCTGGTTGTTAAAAGCAACGGTGATATTTATTTTACAGACCCACCTTATGGGCTGGAAAAAGGTGTCAATAATCCATCAAAAGCAGCTCCCTATCAGGGAGTATATAAGATTTCTAAAAATGGAGAAGTAACCTTATTAGTAGACTCGATTTCAAGACCAAATGGAATTGCCTTCTTTCCGGGTGAAAAAAGCTTATTAATAGCAAATTCAGATGGTGAAAAACCCTATTTGTATCTCTATGATCTGGATAAAGAGGGATTATTGATAAATGGCAGGATTTTTCAAAATGAAAGAGGTACTGATGGTATTAAGATTGATAAGCAAGGTAATGTTTTTACAACCGGACAGGGTGGAGTTTGGATATACAATAAGAAGGGTAAGCTGCTTGGAAAAATAAAGATTGATGGCAGCACGTCCAACTGTGCCTTTGCAGATAATTATAAGACACTTTTCATTACTGCCGATAACTATTTATTAAAAGTTGACCTGGCTAAAAAAGCAGGTCAGTAATTATATTCCTATGTCCACATTATCTCAAATCTTAGAACATAAAATTATTGCCATTATTCGCGGTGCTCATCCTGCCGACGTGATAAAAATAGCCGAAGCATTATACGCAGGGGGGATTCGTATACTCGAAATTACAATGAACTCGGCACAGCCACTTACCGTTATAAAAGAGCTTAACGATAAATTTGGTAGCAGGATGATCATTGGTGCAGGTACTGTTCTTGATGTTGAATCGGCAAAAAAGGCCGTTGCTGCAGGGGCAAGCTTTATCCTTTCGCCAATAGTGGATGCAGAGGTAATTAAAATAGCAAAAAGCCTAGGTGTAGTGAATATTCCGGGGGCATATACTGCTACTGAAATATACTATGCTTATAAAAATGGGGCTGATATTGTAAAAGTATTTCCGGCCACTTCTCCTTCTTATCTAAAAGACATTGCAGGGCCATTGCCTCAAATCCCACTATTGCCTACGGGAGGTGTTACGCTCGAAAACATTAAAGACTTTAAA
The DNA here is from genome assembly GCF_946479715.1 of uncultured Pedobacter sp. The sequence continues at coordinate 11,629 of NZ_CAMLHF010000071.1, forward strand.
AATGCTGGTGCTGTTGGATTTGGAATAGGCAGCGCACTGGTTAATACCAAACAAGAAGTTACAGTAGAATATCTTTCCAAACTTACTGCTAAAGCCCAAGAGTTTGTTCAGGCAGTTAACTTATAAATATCCCAAAATGAAAATTAGAAGCTACGAATTGTTCCAGGTGCCACCAAGATGGCTGTTTTTAAAAATTGAAACCGATGAGGGGATTGTTGGATGGGGTGAACCTGTTATTGAAGGGAAAGCTGCAACGGTAAAGGCTGCGGTTGATGAGTTAATGGAATATCTTATAGGTAAGGATCCTATGAATATTGAAGATCATTGGAATGTGATGTATAGGGCTGGTTTTTATCGTGGCGGCCCAATTCTGATGAGCGCAATAGCAGGTATAGACCAGGCATTATGGGATATTAAAGGGAAGTTTTATAATGCTCCGGTTCATCAGCTGTTAGGTGGAAAAGCCAGGGATAAGATGAAGGTATATTCCTGGATTGGCGGAGATCGTCCGGCTGATGTGGGACTGGCCGCAAAGAAAATGGCTGAGCAAGGTTTTTTAGCAGTAAAAATGAATGCCACCGAGGAACTTCAATATGTGGATAGTTATGATAAAATAGATGAGGCTATAAAACGTATAGCTGCGGTAAGAGAGGCAGTTGGACCTGCATTTGGAATTGGAATAGATTTTCATGGCCGTGTGCATAAGCCTATGGCTAAAATTCTGGCTAAGGAGTTAGAACAGTACCGTCCAATGTTCATTGAAGAACCTGTGTTGCCTGAAAATAATGAGGACCTTAGGGAGATAGCCAATCATGTTTCTATTCCTATTGCTACAGGTGAAAGGATGTTTTCGAAGTGGCAGTTTAAAACGCTACTGAAAGAGGGATACGTTGATATTATTCAGCCGGATGTTTCCCATGCAGGTGGAATTACGGAGTGTAAAAAGATAATCTCTATGGCAGAGGCTTTTGATGTTGCGGCTGCACCACACTGCCCGTTAGGGCCGATTGCTTTGGCGGCATGTTTGCAGGTTGATGCAACTTGTCATAATGCCTTTATTCAGGAGCAAAGTTTGGGGATACATTATAACCAGGGAAGCGATCTGCTGGATTATTTAACCGATAAAACTGTTTTTGAGTATGAAAATGGGTATGTGAAGATTCCGGATAAGCCTGGGTTAGGAATTGAAATTAATGAAGAGCATGTAAGAAAAATGGCGGCGATTGGACATAACTGGAGGAATCCTGTTTGGAGACATGAAGATGGAAGTGTTGCTGAATGGTAAATTATAGAATATGAAGCCAACAAAAATTCGCTACCAGATTCTTTTTTTGATTTTTGTTAATGTAGTTATCAATTACATGGACAGAAGTAATCTGGCAGTTGCAGCTTCTGAAATTGGCAAAGAGTTTAAATTCTCGTCTGTGCAGATGGGACTAATCTTTTCTGCTTTCAGCTGGACATATCTGTTGTTTCAAATTCCAGGTGGGATATTGGTGAATCGCTTTAGTCCACGTATTCTATACGCGGTTAGTCTCATCACCTGGTCGTTTGCCACCATTGTGCAGGGCTTTGCCAAAGGTTTTGTTACGCTATTTGGGCTTAGAATGGCAACTGGAGCATTTGAGGCCCCTGCATTTCCCATTAATAACAGGGTAGTGAGTAATTGGTTTCCTGATAATGAAAGGGCATCGGCTATTGCAATTTATACTTCGGGCCAGTTTCTGGGGCTGGCTTTTTTAATGCCAGTACTTTCGAAAATTCAATTTTATGTGGGTTGGAAAGGTTTATTTGTGGTAACCGGTTTAATAGGTGTGTTGTGGGGAATTGTATGGTATATTTTTTACCGTGATCCTTTAAAACATTCAAAGGTAAACGAGGCCGAACTTAAACTTATAGAGAGTGGTGGCGGTTTAATGGATGGGAAATCTGTTGCCGATGCGGATTCAAAAAAGAAGTTTAAGTGGGCTGATTTAAAAGAAGTATTGTCGCACCGAAAATTATGGGGGATATACATAGGTCAGTTTGCGGTTAATTCTACTTTGTGGTTTTTCCTTACCTGGTTTCCGAAATATCTGGTTGATTACAGGGGACTGGATTTTATCAAATCTGGATACTGGGCATCAATACCTTACCTTGCAGCTTTTGCCGGTGTGCTTTGCTCTGGTTTTTTGTCTGATTATTTAATAAAAAAAGGAGTGTCTGCCGCAAAAGCACGTAAAAGACCAATCATTATCGGACTGTTAATTTCTGTGTTTATTTTGGGAGCCAACTTTGTTGATACACCGGGACTGATCATTTTCTTTATGGCTTTATCCTTTTTTGGGGTAGGCTTTGCATCCATCACCTGGATCTTTGTTTCAAGTCTTGCACCTAAGCACCTTATTAATATAACGGGTGGGGTATTCAATTTTATAGGGCAGCTTTCGGGGATAGTTGTACCAATTGTTATCGGTTTTCTGGCTAGTGGTGGGAATTTCGCCCCGGCATTGATCTTTATTGCGGTTTTAGGATTTATGGGGGCATGCTCATATATCTTTCTGGTTGGGAATGTGGAGCGTATTAAATCGAGGAATTGATGGATTATTTTTTTAGCTGTGACTGGGGGACAAGTTCCTTCAGACTTCGTCTGATTCAGGCGAAAGATCTTGCCATTCTTGCTGAAACAAAGAGTGGCCACGGAATTTCGGAGACGTATAAACTTTGGCAGCAAAAAGGAGGGACTGTTTTGTCGCGGGCAGATTTTTATGCATCTATCGTAAAAAATGAAATAAAATTATTGCAGCAGAATTTAAATAGGGTAACTGATGGTATTCCTGTGTTATTTTCCGGGATGGCCTCATCTACAATTGGAATGGTAGACTTACCTTATAAAAAATTGCCATTTAACCTTGATGGTTCCGATTTAAAAACAGAGTTTATGGCTGATACTACTGGAGCTAATCCGTTTGTAATTATATCTGGAGCGATGACGGATTGTGACGTAATGCGTGGGGAGGAGACTAAAGTTGTGGGCTGCGATGCGCTTTTGGATAATAAAGATCATGAACAATTGTTAATTCTACCGGGTACTCATCCTAAGCATATTGTGGTAAAAAACAACCAGGCAGTTAGCTTTAAGACCTACATGACGGGTGAATTTTTTAATCTTCTTTCTGTGAACAGCATATTAGCGGCTTCGGTAGAGGAAGGAGGAGATTTCGGTGATCCTCAAAATCAGGAACGCTTTAGGGAAGGGGTTAGAGCAAGCCGGCATTCAAACCTCTTACATGCCAGTTTCATGGTGAGAACCAATCAGGTGCTTAAAAATATTCCTTCTCAGCAAAACTTACACTATTTAAGTGGTCTACTGATTGGGGCTGAACTGGGTGGAATAAAACCAGATGTGCCAATTTATTTGGTGGGTGGGTTAGTGCATGCGTCTTTGTATAAATTGGCCTGCGATGAACTTGGTTTAACGATTAATAAAGAAATTGATGCAGATCTTGCGCTTATTAAGGGGCAACAGGTCATCTTTTCGAGATTTATGAGATTATATTAATAATAACATTTTAGAACTACCTTTGGTTCTTAATTTCGCATTGCTGTCATGATTAGATTAAATAACGAAACACCATCGAGTGTATTACAAGATGTAAAAATTGGTAATCTGGTTACCGATACATTTAGTAAAACCGGCTTGGTTGAGAAAATAGAAATTACTGATGATGGCCTATACCGGATTTACAAGTTTATTCTTGTAACAGGAAGAAGCATTACCGTAAAGAAGTAAATTCTATTTGTCGATTAGCCGACTTATGGTGTCATAAGACAGATCTTTATAATCATCGATGTATAAATTGCAAGGAGGAAGCTCCTCTTTAGTATGAGAGGTAAGCACCCCAACTACTTTCATCCCTGCATTTAAAGCGGCCGAGACTCCAGAAAAAGAATCCTCAAACACGATACATTGATCAGGTGATATACCAAGGTTTTTGGCTGATGTAAGGTAAACCTCAGGATCAGGTTTATGTTTTTTCACATCTTCGCTGGCCATTATAGAACCTAGTATTTCTCTAATGGGTACTTTGTTGAGTATAAGTTCCAGATTGGCATATGGTGCCGAAGTAGCCACACCTAATTTTGCGCCATTGTTTTTTAGGTTATTGATAAACTCAACTAAGCCTGAAATGGGTTCTACATTGGGTTCGTATATTTTTCTGAAAAGACCTTCTTTTTCCTGTTCTAATTGCAGTAGTTCTTCGCCTTCAATTTTTCTTTTTAAGAAGTGGCTGAGGATATAGCTATTCGATTTGCCAAACATGTGTTGCGCAAACTCTTCATCTGTAGGGGCCAGGTTTCTTGTAGAAAAAAACTCACGGAAGGCAAGGGAATGGTAAGGATTGGTATGGCAGATCACACCGTCCATGTCAAAAATGACAGCAATTTCTTTATTCATGCAACAAAGTTAAGAATTTTAAAAGAGCGCATCGTTCTTAAAACTTTCGTCATCTCGACGATAGGAGAGATCTCTTGATTATGTCGCCAATCTGCCTCACAACTACTTACTAACCAAGAGATCTCTCCTATCGTCGAGATGACGAGGTGTATAACATGAAGTCATAAAGTAACTTTGTTATTATTCGGCTTTTTTTGGAGCGTCTTTTTTGTTTGCTTTCTTCTCAGTTTTCTTTTCTGCTTTAAACTCTTTGTAAGCTTTGCGCTGAGTGTCATTCAAGACTGCGTTTATTTTGTTATCTCTTTCATCTTTAGCGGCTTTAATAGCAGCTTTATCTTTCTTTTCGCCTTTAGGATTGCTATCCTTTACTTTTTTAAAGCTTTCGAGGTTTATTGCCTCAATTTTTGACTTTTGATCGGCAGTTAGCGAGAGCTTTTTAGTCAGTTCCTCTGTTGCATACTGAGCCTTTTGTTCAGGTGTTTTTTTTACCTTTTTATCACTTTGTGCAAATGCCATAGTACCCATACTAATGAATAATATCGCTGTGAAGATTAATTTTTTCATATACAATTTTTGTTATTCTAGAGTTATAGAGGGATAAAGATAGGAATGGTTTAATCAATAAGAGTAATTTGGTGTGTTTATTGCTATGCAGAAGTTTTAAAAGATTTTATATATTAAATACATGCTTAAAAAGATATCAATTATTGTAGTAGGTTTATTTGTTGTTTTATTTGCCGCTGCGGCTGCAATTCCTCTGTTCTTTAAAAAGGAGATTGATGCAAAGATTAAATCGTCTATAAATGAGAGTGTAAATGCTAAAGTTGATTTTAAAGATCTGGATTTAACTTTAATCCGTTCGTTCCCTAATCTGGGGATAAAGATCAATAACCTAACGGTTTTAGGTATTGATAGTTTTGCTAAAGACACACTAGCTAACATTAAGCAACTTCAATTGAATGTGAACTTAATGAGTGTGATTAAAGGCGAAAAATATGAGATAAAATCAATTAATCTTGAAGAACCAAAGATTCTGGCAAAAGTATTGAAAAGCGGACAGGCCAACTGGGATATTGCAAAGAAAGATACTTCTGCCACTGAGGGAACAGATACTGCTAAAACTGCTTTCAAAGTAGCCTTGCAAAAGTATGCAATTGAAAAAGGTAAGGTTGTTTATGATGACGCCTCTTTAGGTTTTTTCATGGAGATGGATAATTTAAATCATACAGGTACAGGTGATTTTACTCAAGATTTATTTACCCTTAAAACCCAGTCTGATATAGAAAAACTAACAGTTAAATATGGTGGTATTCCTTATCTGAACAAGGTAAAACTTGATGCTGATCTTCCTATTGATATCGATATGAAGAATATGAAGTTTACTTTTGCAGAGAATAAGATTAAACTTAATGAATTGTTGTTGTCGGCCGTGGGATACCTTGCCATGCCAAATGATAAGGACATAGTTATGGATTTTAAGTTTGATGCCAAGCAATCTGAACTTAAAAATTTCCTTTCTTTAATACCTGCAATTTATGCCAGCAATTTTAAGGACATGGATGCTACTGGTAAATTCGCGATGGACGGAAGTGCGAAAGGTACATACAATGAGAAATCATTGCCTGCATTTAATGTTAATCTTTCTATAGAAAATGGTAAGATAAAGTATCCTTCTTTGCCTTCTGCCATTAATAATATACAAGTGAAATCGCAAATCAGCAATCCCGATGGTGTAATGGATCATACGGTGGTAAATGTACCTGCTTTTCATATGGAGTTTGGGAATGCGCCAATTGATGGAAGATTGTTATTGAAAAATCCAACAACCGATCCATTTGTTGATATGGCACTTAAAGGAAAACTGGATTTAAAACAGCTGACTACAATTTTCCCGATGAAGGATATGACTTTAAGTGGTATTCTGGATGCAGATGTGCAGGCTGCAGGACATAAATCATCTATTGATAAAGGACAGTATGAAGCTTTCAAGGCATCAGGGCAAATGCTGGCAAGTAATTTCAATTATTCAGGTAAAAATGTACCAATGCCTGTTAGCGTTCCTTCTGCAAAAATGTCTTTTAGCCCTAAAAATATCACATTAAGCAATCTTACAGCTAAAGTTGGTAAAAGTGATTTCACCGCAAACGGTACGGTAAATAACTACCTGAGCTACTTCTTTAAAAAGAATCAGGCATTACAAGGAACATTCAACGTGGCTTCGAACTTAATTGATGTTAATGAGCTGATGGGGCCAAAAAGTATAGCGGAAACAGCGAAAAAGGGCGATTCGAAATTAACTGTATTTGAAGTGCCCGGAAATATCGATTTTGATATGACCGCAAAAGCGGGACGTGTGCTATATGATAATTACGACATTACTAATGCAAAGGGAGCGTTAGAAGTTAAAAACAAAACCATATACTTTAAAGATATGCGGATGAATATGCTTGATGGTACGGTGAAGATGAATGGATCGTACGCAACAGTAGATCCTAAAAAACCAAAGGTTGATGTTGATTTTGGTATTGAAAAAATGGATATCCAAAAAGCATTTACTGCTTTTAATACGGTAAAGTTATTGGCCCCGGTTGCCAAATTTGCAAAAGGAGTATTCTCTACTAATTTAAAGTTTAATTCTGATCTGGATCAAAATATGATGCCTGTTTACTCTTCTATAAATGCTGAGGGTTTAACTAACATTATCCAGGCAGTACTTGATGGATTTGAGCCTTTAAATAAACTGGCTTCTGCTTTAAGTTCCGATAAATTTAAAAAGCTGGAATTAAACAATGTACTTACTAAGTTCAAGATTAAAGACGGACGTTTAAATGTTGCGCCTTTTGACATCAAAAAAGAAGGCATCTTGATGAATGTTCAGGGTTCAAATGGTTTGGATCAGAGCATGGATTATCAGCTTGGGTTAAATGTGCCGAGAGTTATGCTTGGAGCAAAAGCAAATGAGACGGCAAATGCCTTTATTGCGAAGCTGAATAACAAGGCCGGTACTAATGTTGCTATGAGTGAAACCATAAAAGTGAATGCGGTATTGGGTGGTACAATTCTAAAACCTACTATTAATTTAAAATATGGTGCAGGAGATTCAAAAGCAGGAGCTAAGGAAGCCGTTAACCAGGTAGTTGCCGAGAAAAAAGAGGAGATTAAAGCGGTTGCTCAGGCTAAAGTTGATACCATCAAAGCACAAGCAACAGAAAAAGCTAAAAATGCAATTGCCGATAAGCTAAATGGCCTGTTTAAGAAGAAAAGTCAATAGTATATTATATGCTCATCCTCATTCTGAATTTATTTCAGAATGAGGATTTTGACCCTATTAACTGTTTTTAAACTATCCATTTTTCACATGTTTGCAGGAATTTAGGATCTATATCAGCTCCAATTCCAGGAGTATCCGGGATATCAACAAAATATCCGTTGTATGTAATGCCACCGGTTACGGGGTCAACGAGATGCCCAAGTAAACAGGAATCTAAATCGAAGAAAATCACATTAGGACTTGCCAAAGCAAAATGCATATTTGCAGTGATCGCTATTCTACTTTCAAGCATTCCGCCTATCATACATTTTGTGCCTGTTTGTAAAGCAATTTCATGAATCTTTTGTGCCTCAAGTATTCCTCCTGATTTTGAAAACTTAATATTAAGGTAATCAACCGAGCCACTGTTTATCAGCTTTCGCGCGTCGTGATGGTTGTAGCAACTTTCATCTGCCATAATTTTAATAGGGGAGTTAGCCCTTAGTTCCGGCAGCTTATCATCAAACCAGGTACGCATAGGTTGTTCGCAAAATTGAATGTCAAAATCCTCGAGTGCCCCCAGTGCATATAGTGCATCATCAAAGCTCCAACCTTGATTTGCGTCGAGTCTTAGAATCATTTCGGTTCCAACTGCCTGCCTGATTAAGCTCACACGCTCTATATCGCTGTGTACATCTTTACCAAGTTTTATTTTGATGATACGGCAGCCTTTCGCTTTAAACCCTATTGCAGCAGCTGCCATGTTTTCAGGAGTATCGATACCTATGGTCATGTCAGTTTCAACAACACGTTTCTCGCCACCTAAATACTTATATAGAGGTTGCTTCGCTTCTTTAGCAGCAATATCAAACATGGCCATATCAAATGCACTTTTAATGGTGCTGTTATGGGCGGCATAGCCTAGAAGGTCATTCATCCTGTCAGGAATTTCCAAAGGACTTTTGCCTCTTAGTATAGCAGCAAATTCTTTTGCCATTACCAGGCAGGTTTCCTGACTTTCACCAACGATCATTGGAAAGGCAGAGCATTCGCCTATTCCGGTAAGGCCAGTACTAGTGTGTAACCTGATCAGTACATTTTGGGCATAATGCATTGTACCTGTTGCAATAACGAAGGGTTCGGTAGGAATGCTGTACCTGTAAATCTCAGTATGGGTGATCTTCATAGCATAGTATATTGTATTATAAAAATACAAAGAATAAGGCTTATGAAAAATAAATTAAGTTTAATTTGGAATGATCGTTCTTTTATATGTACATTTGTGGAACAAACATTCCAGTAATAATTGTATATAAAATAAAACAACATGAAAACTCTAGAAAACAAAGTGATCTTAGTAACGGGCGGAACTAGTGGAATTGGTTTAGCTACAGCAAAACATTTGGTAGAATCTGGCGCCAAAGTAATTATTACAGGTCGGGATAAAGCTACACTTGAAGTGGCAGCCAAAGAAACAGGTTCAATAGGCATTGTCTCAGATCAGAGCAATTTAAAAGACATTGCTCAATTAGCTGCAGATGTAAAAGAGAAATTTGGTGCCGTAGACGGATTATTTTTAAATGCTGGTTTGGCCACTTTTAGTTCCCTTGAATCTGCATCTGAAGCGCATTATGATAACCTGATGGATTTGAATGTAAAGGGCACCTTTTTTACCATCCAAAACTTCCTTCCATTTTTAAATGATGGTGGGGCAATAGTATTCAATGCTTCAATTAATGCGAGTATAGGTATGCCTAATAGTAGTGTATATGCAGCCAGTAAAGGAGCAATCTTATCTATCAATAGAGTTTTAGCTACAGAACTTGCGCCTCGTAGAATACGTGTAAATGCTATATCTCCCGGCCCGGTTACCACGCCTTTATATGGAAAACTTGGTATAACTCAGGAAGAGGTAGATGGTCTTGGAACTATATTAGGACAAAAGATTCTTTTGAAACGTTTTGGTGTGGCCGAAGAAATTGCTAAAGCGGTAAAATTTCTTATTTCAGATGATTCCTCTTTCGTTACCGGTACAGAATTGATCATTGATGGTGGCTTAACTGTTAATGCAGTAGTAGAATAATATTTTTTTGACTAATTTAGGAACGATCGTTCTAATTTGCTAACTTTGTCCCTAAATCGGACAAAGTTTTTGTGTATGGCAAGAGTTAAAGAATTTGATGAAGATACGGTACTTGATAAAGCAGTGGCCTTATTTTGGTCTAAAGGCTATAATGGTACCTCAGCTCAGGATCTGGTAGATCATTTGGAAATTAGTCGCTCAAGTTTGTATGGCACTTATGGCGATAAACGGACTTTATTCTTAAAATCGTTGCAGCGCTATCGTGAAAAGATGTCGGGCAGTTTTATTAAGATGATAGAGGAATCTGATGATGCAGAAGAGACAATAACAGCGATTTTTAAATCTCTGTTAGCAGAAAGCAGGGATGACTCAATCCCAAAAGGGTGTTTTATGGTCAACTCAACAGTTGAACTTGCATCTTTTGATGAGGAAATAGCTGATTTAATTAGAGAAAATGAAAAGAGTGTTGTAGAAGCGCTCTGCCATGCTATACAAAAAGGAAAGGATGCCGGCCAATTTGGAAACCCCAATTCCGCACAAAGCCTTGCACGTTTTTTGTTTAACAATATTAGTGGCCTGCGCGTAGCAGCGAGGTCTGGGGCTGGTAGTACAGAGGCTATGAACGATATTATTAAAAATTTGCTTTACGCTTTAAAATAGGATTATGAGTACTACTGAACCAAATAATTTGATAAAGGCTTCATCGCCATATTTATTACAACATGCTTATAATCCCGTAAATTGGTATGAGTGGGGAGAAGAAGCTTTGCAAAAGGCGAAGGAGGAAAATAAGTTAATATTGATTAGTATAGGATATTCGGCATGTCATTGGTGCCATGTTATGGAGCGCGAGAGTTTCGAAAAACACGAAGTTGCCGAAGTAATGAATCAGCACTTTGTGTGTATTAAAGTGGATAGAGAAGAGCGGCCTGATATTGATCAGATTTACATGATGGCCATACAGTTAATGACTGGTAGTGGTGGCTGGCCTTTAAATTGTATTTGCCTGCCAGATCAAAGACCAATTTATGGTGGTACTTATTTTAAAAAGGACGATTGGATCAGCGTTTTATTGAGCGTTGCCAACTTATGGGCCAATGAACCTGATAAAGCAAAGCAGTACGCCGACAGGCTTACCGATGGAATTCGGAACTCTGAAAAGGTGATTCCTAATCTTAAGGTTGATGAATATACCAAAGCCCACTTAACAGAAATTATAGAGCCCTGGAAAAGATATTTTGATATGGCTGAGGGTGGTTACAATCGTGCCCCTAAATTTCCATTGCCAAATAACTGGCAGTTTATGCTAAGATACAGTCACCTGATGGAGGATGACGCTACTCACGTATCGGCTTTACTTACTTTAGAGAAAATGGCACTTGGCGGTATCTATGATCATGTTGGAGGAGGATTTGCCAGGTATTCTGTAGACGGTAAATGGCATGTTCCTCATTTCGAGAAAATGCTTTATGATAACGGACAGCTGATAAGCCTTTATGCTGAAGCTTACCAATATTCTAAATCTCTCCTGTTTAGGGATGTAGTAGTGGAAACTATTGATTGGCTTGAAAGAGAAATGACTTCGCCCGAGGGCTTATTTTACTCCGCTTTGGATGCCGATAGCGAAGGTGTTGAAGGTAAATTTTATGTTTGGAACAAGGAAGAATTTGATGTCGTAGTAGGAGAGGATGCCCACCTGCTGGCAAATTATTATAACGTTACGGATGATGGGAATTGGGAAGAAGAAGAAACCAATATACTTTTAAGGAAATTTGAAGAAGAAGAATATGCAGATGTAAAAGGAATAACGGTAATGGAGCTTCAGGAAAAGATAAGAGGAGCGAAGGTTAAATTATTACAGGCACGTAGCAAAAGGGTACGTCCGGGATTGGATGACAAATGTCTAACTGCATGGAATGCGATGGCTATTAAAGGCTTAGCTGAAAGTGCTGGTATACTTGGTATTCCACATTATTATGAGTTGGCAAAAAGAGCTGCCGATTTTATTCTGGCAAATTTACGTACCCCTGACGGTGGCTTGTATCGTAACTTTAAAAGCGGAAAGGTTACCATTCCTGGGTTTTTAGATGATTATGCTTTTTTTATTGAAGCTTTGATTGCACTTTATCAATCAGATTCTGATGAGCGCTGGCTTGCTGAAGCAAAGCAGTTAACTGATTATGTGTTGGCAAACTTCGAAGATCCGGATAGTCCGATGCTGTTTTATACCTCTGCTAGTGGCGAAACTCTGATTGCCCGTAAGCATGAAATAATGGATAATGTGATTCCATCTTCAAACTCAACGATGGCACAGAATTTACATGTTTTGGGATTGTTATTTGATAATGAACAATATATAAACAAAGCCGCAGCAATGCTTACATCCGTTCATCCTCAAATAAAAACATACGGTTCGGCCTATTCTAACTGGGCTATTCAATTGCTTAATGAAGTATTCGGAATTAATGAGATTGCTATAACGGGTGATAAGGTATCAGAGATAAAAAGGGAACTGAATATGCATTACATCCCTAATAAAATTACATTGGCCGGAACAAATTCGAGCTTACCTTTGTTAAAAGATAAGCAAAGCATTGAAACAAAAATCTATATTTGCCGAAATAAAGCGTGCCAGTTGCCGGTAGCGACCGTTGATGAAGCATTACAATTGATAACTAAATAACATCATAATGAGTATTAAACCCAATACAGTAGTATCATTAACGTACGAATTGCATACGACTAATGAAGAAGGACAACAAGTTTTTGTAGAGAAAGCGGATGAGCAAAACGCATTAGTATTTCTTTATGGTACAGGAATGATGTTGCCAAAATTTGAAGAACATTTAGATGGTCTGAATGTTGGAGATGAATATAGCTTTGAACTTACCGCAGCTGATGGTTACGGTGAATTAGATCCGGGAGCTTTTGCAGACTTACCTAAAGACATGTTTAAAGATGTTGAATTACCTTCAGTAGGTGATGTTATCCCTTTACAAGATAATCAAGGTAACCACTTCAGAGCTGGCGTTACAGCTGTTCATGAGGATGTTATTTCTGTAGATTTGAACCACCCAATGGCTGGTAAAAATTTAATATTTGCTGGTAAAATTTTAACTGTACGTGAGGCTACTCAAGATGAATTGAGCCATGGTCATGCGCATGGTGCTGATGGTCATTCAGGTCATTAATAGCTAATTGCTTAAAAACCCTTGATTTTCGAAAAGAAGATCAGGGGTTTTTTATCAGTGAACCGCGCTGCTATTGCATTTTTCGCAAACCCCAAAAGCTGTTGAGGTTATGGTTGTGGCTGTAAAACCTTGAGGCATTTTAATTCTTGGGACATTAACC
>NZ_CAMLHF010000072.1 GCF_946479715.1 uncultured Pedobacter sp.
TCGACTGGATTAGGACAGAGGGCGCACTGCTTCGACATTTCTTCGGAAAACAGGTGCCTTTTTCCGAAGGAGTGTCGAAGAAGTGTGCTTCCAGTGTGCTCGCAGGTATAACCAAGCTATGAGAAAAGAGTAAGCTTGCTCAGTCTGGATGATCGAGAATAAGCGCGTAAAGAATGGCTATAAGTACCTCCATATGTTAATAATCATGGCTGATATTATATGGAATCTGAAAGTGGTGATTTTATAAACGCAAAAAGCGTGGAACCCCACTTACCGAATCAGAGGTCGTAGGAGACCCACAAACGAATAAGTAGAGCCCACGCTTATTGCGTGAGCACTTTTCACTTATTTTCTCGTTTGTTTTTGAAATTTCCTACGTTTCTGACTCGAGATTCTTAAGTGCTAAATGCTTCAAATATTTTGAAGATTTGGCAAAAATATAATATTTAGCTTTTACATATCTTTTTAGTTTCGACTAATCTATATAGATAAACCTAAAGAACCAAATATTTCTTTATAATTTATTTTTGTAATCAAATGTAATATTCTGACCTAATTATCAAGATTTTGAATAGATGGTAAATAATCTTTTACACCCTAAATCCCAACCTTAGAACTGTTGTGTTTTTGCAACAATTTGTTAAATCTTACGTAATTGATTGAACAATAGTAATATACTATATCGATAGATCCGTAGTGATCGGTAAGGATACCATAACTGAAATATGCACTTAACCTCCGCAAAATTATTAGAAATTATACCCAAAATGCAATCCCGGCTGCCCGAAGAAGAATTTTGACCATCTATCGTCAACCTGTTTAAACGAATCAGGCATTGTTGATTGATATGGACGATGAGTCATTGCTATAGAAGGTTGAAAAAAAAGCCTATCCTTGAAAAGTTTAATGTGATAACCAATGGAATAAGTGTTGAAGATTTGAAAGCCATTGTCCTTATTACCGTTATCATTTACAAAGGTTTGCCAAGCAGGCATCATGTCAACTTGAGCAAAAAGATGCCTCCATAAAAACCTTTGATAATTAAGTGAAACTCCGTGTTCACGAATATAACCTGGAAACCCTTCTCCTTCTGCTTCAAATGATTTTCCATAAGGAATGCCAATTGGCCAGGCATATTTCCAAGTTTTAAGTTCAATTGAAATTACATCCTTTCCTGTAATGCGATAACCTAAGTTCAGATAAACCATACCAGGCGGATTATTATCAGCTACTACATTAGCTATCATAAATAAGGTACTTCCTATAAAATACTTTCTATAAGTACTGTCTTGTTTGGAATATTGAGCTTTAATTTGTAGAGTGCTTGCTATCATTAAAATCAAGGCGAACCATAAAATTTTCTTTTGCATATCAATAGATTGGTTGTTAAACGATAATGCAAAGGTAGATTGGTGATGGGCCATAACTCGTTCACTTAAGTTAAGAAACGAACCTTACCATGTATATTTAATTCTTGAAGATTTTAATATTATCAGAATTTTCATGTGAAATAATTTTTTGACGGCAATTAATATATCATCAAGAAATATTAAATTGACACCTGTATCGTCTAAATATTAAAAAAATGCAATTGACTAATAATAAAATGGATCAAATCCTGTTAGATTTTTTAGCGAGATATGTAATCCTGTCTGAAGAGGAGCAAAATGTTATTATAAATTTAGCCATTTTTAAAAGTTTTAGGAAAGGAACAATTTTATTGAAAGAGGGTGAACTCTCAAAGGATGCCTATTTTGTGCTTCAAGGATGTATCAGGTGCTATTATATGATTGATGCAGAAGAAAAGACTACTGCTTTTTATACCGAGTCTGAAACCCTTAACCCTCCAGGCGTATTAAACCATACCCCATCTGAATATTATGTTGATTGTCTTGAGGACTCTATTTTGATTGTAGCTAGTTCAGAAGCAGATGAAGAACTTTTTGCAAAATACCCTATCTTGGAAAAACTGTGTCGTCTTGTTTCCGAAGATTTACACTCAAAAAGTCAAATAGCATTTGATAATTTTAAGATTTCTACACCAGAACAACGCTATTTAAATTTGCTAGAAATAAGGCCGGATTTGGCCCAAAGAATCCCTCAATACTATTTAGCGAGTTATTTGGGTATCACTCCGCAATCTTTAAGTAGAATGAGAAAGAGGCTGGTTAGAAAGGCCTCTTAAATTTACGACACCAAATCGTTTCTTAACTTAAGGTAACGAGTTTAGGCTTTTATCATTTTTATGTTTGCATAGAATTATTAAAAACATACCTTATGAAAAAGTCAATTTTTACACTACTAATGGTAGTCACAGTTTTTGTTTCCTGCAAGAAAGATTCAGATAAAAAGCCTGATAATAATTCGCGGACAGTGCGTTATGAGATTACAGGAGCTTTTTCGGGACCAACACTGATGGTGTCGTATACGACTGCTACAGGTGGTACGGCAAATGATCCGGTCGCATCGCTTCCATGGACAAAAGAAATTACTTACGCTACAAATGTAGCTGCAGCCATTGTCGCAATATCGGGAAATGGAGGAGTGGCTGGTCAAAAAGTAACAATTGTGGTCAAGAGAGGAGGCAGTCAGGTAGGAGCACCAATCGATGCCGTGGCCGATGCCTCAGGAAGTTTCTCTAAATCTGCTCCGGCTATAGTTTTTTAAAGTCACCTACCTATTATTGTTTTCAATGATGTCATTATGTTTCAATGGAAATTCATTAACTTGGATTTACTAAAGTTGTACGATATTTAATAACAGCAAACCATACTTCGGCAATGAAAAAATTAATTCTCTCAATTCTTACAGCATTTTTTTCATTGTGTGCCCTGGCTCAAACGGACAATAAGGTGACTATTGGAACAATTGATAGCATTCAATCGAAAATTCTGAATGAACAAAGAAAAATCTGGATATATGTACCAAGTAGTTGGCAAGCTGATTCTAAACAACGATATCCAGTATTATATTTGTTAGATGGTGATGCCCATTTTTATTCGGTAGTAGGTATGATTCAGCAACTCAGTCAGGTAAACGGTAATACTATTTGCCCCGAAATGATTGTAGTTGGCATTCCAAATACGGACAGAACAAGAGACCTGACTCCAACACATGTAGATGCTGACCCGCCTTTTATCGACAGTGTATTTTCAAAAACATCAGGGGGTGGCGAACACTTTGTTTCATTTATTGAAAAGGAATTGATACCACGTATTGATTCCTTATACCCAACGCAACCTTACAAAATATTAACCGGGCATTCATTTGGAGGCCTAACAGTGATGAACGTTGCAATAAACCATACAAAATTGTTCAACTCCTACATTTGCATAGACCCAAGCATGTGGTGGGATAAAATGAATTTTTTAAATGCAACTAAGAAGTCTCTGAGAGAAAAAAAATTTTCAGGAACTACTTTGTATTTAGGAATTGCAAATACCATGGATGATGGCACGGATATAACTAAAGTCCAAAGCGACACATCTGGTGGTACCAGGCACATCCGTTCAATTCTTGATTTGGATAAATATATTAAAGATCAAAAGCAAAACGGATTAAGGTATGAAAGCAAATATTATAGCAATGATGATCACGGATCTGTACCCTTAATCGCAGAGTATGATGCTTTTCGCTTTATTTTTAACAAGTATCGTTTTAAGCTTTCTTTTAAAGACTTTACAGATCCTACGGTAGATTTAGTAAAGAAATTCGATAATCATTATCAGGAAATTTCAAAACTGTTTGGTTATAAGGTTTCCCCACCTGAAAATATGATAAACGGTCTGGGATATGAACTTTTACAGCGAAAGCAATATGCCAAAGCTGGAGGACTGTTTAAAATAAATGTTGACAATTATCCTGAAAGTTACAATGTCTACGATTCTTATGGCGACTATTTCCTGGCAATTGACGATAAATCAAAAGCGATTGAATATTTCAAAAAGTCTTTGTCTATACAAGAAAATCCAGAGTCTCGGAAAAAATTAAATAAATTATTGGAGTAAAAGTGCTGGAATAATAATAAAAATGCCTGTAAATGATTTATTTACAGGCATTTTATTTAAATGTCATACGGATTAACCTCAGTACTCAATGCTGCGATTTTCGTACGAGTGATGTTGATCCAATTATTGCTTAGCCAGCTTGTATAATTTACCGCTATCTGTTGCTGCGTAAATAGCGCCATCTTTACCAGTGGCTATGCAGCGCCAGCGTTCGTTTTTATCGGAAAGCAAACGTTCTTCAGCTACAACTTTGTTGTTTTTTATGACCAAACGAATAATGTGTTGCCCACTTAGTGCCCCAATAAAGAGGTTATTTTTCCACTCAGCAATGTTACCAGTGTAAAACATCATGCAGCCTGGCGAGATAACAGGATCCCAATAGTACACCGGTTGCACCGTACCTTCTTTCTGTTGTATACCATCGTAGACCTTTTCGCCACTGTATTCAATGCCATAAGTCACGTAAGGCCAGCCGTAGTTGCCGCCGGGTTTAATTAAGTTAATCTCGTCGCCACCACGGGGGCCAAATTCTGTTTCCCAAAGGTCGCCGTTAACTGGGTTAATTGATAGACCATCAGGATTACG
The DNA here is from genome assembly GCF_946479715.1 of uncultured Pedobacter sp. Next base: position 4,593 of record NZ_CAMLHF010000072.1, read on the forward strand.
AAAGCCATAGGCATATATCTCAGGTTTAGCATTGGCCTGGCCTATAAATGGGTTGCCGGCAACAGGTTTTCCGTCTTTAGTAATATGAATAATTTTACCAGTGGTTGCGCTTAAGTCCTGAGCTTTCGCGCGAATATCGTTAGATTGACGGTCACCAGAGCTAATGAAAATATTGCCTTGTTTATCAAACACTAACCGTGAACCAAACTGGCCGGCACCTTTAAAACGCGGGCTGGCTTCAAATATCACGCTCACGTTTTCCAGCTTTGTTTCATCCGCCGATAATTTACCTTTAGCTACAGCAAGGGTAGCCCCCTCGCCCGGTTGCGCGTAGGTCCAGTAGATCATACGGTTTTTGGTAAAATCAGGATCAATGTTCACATCCAGCAAACCACCCTGTCCCTGAAATTGTACTTCCGGGAAACCAGTAATGGTTTTATCAATTTTACCGGCAGTTGTCAATATTTGCATGGTTCCTGGCTTACTGCTGATCAGTAAACGGCCGTCGGGTAAAGCATGCATACCCCAGGGGCCCTTTAGCTCGGTGCTGATGACTTTAACGGTATACGGAGTTTTGGTTTTAACGCTGCCAATACGGGTTTGCCCTGTGAAAGCAGGTTTATAGTCGCTGTTGGCCTTGTTTTTTTCAACCGGCTTGCCGGTTTGCGCCATGCTGGATGCATTTAACGATAAAAGGGCAACGCCCAGGGCTAATGGTTTATAAATTTTTGAAAACATAGTTCACTTTTGATTAATGTCAGGTAAGTTACAATCTTATGAGCTTAATGTTTGAATACAACGTGTTTTTTACAGTAGTCATAAGAAGATGTTTGGAAATCATAAAATTTTTAGCCTTTAATTAGATTTTGTACCTTTGTGTCTTATGCAAAGACAACTATTCACATATTATAGTTTAGCAATTGGAATGATTGCCTGATTCCGGGTGTCTTGTTTCTAAAGTTGCCTGCTTGGTAGTTTCTGTATTACCAAAGGTGATTTGTATGGGGCAAACCATTCGGATGATAGAGAATTAAGCAATTTTATTTCATCATTTTAAATTATAAGTAGTGAATAACTTATCATTATATGGTTGGAACGACAGTCTGTTCCAACTCAAACAAACATCACAATACAAACATCTTTTTCATGGTCGTGTTTCTGCAGTAAACAAAACCAATTATGAGGTTATTACCGAAGGTGGTCTGCTGTTGTGCGAACTAACCGGTAATTTGCTTTATGGAAGGTCATTATATGAACTTCCGTGTACAGGCGATTGGATTATTTTTCAACCTTTTGACGATAACAAAGGAATAATCGTTGATATTTTACCGCGTAAACATACGCTGTACCGAAGAAAGAGCGGTACAATATCAGACAGGCAAGCTATTGCATCCCATATTGATAAGGCATTTATTGTACAAAGCCTTGATGCGAATTTCAGCGTTCGCCGAACGGAACGTTTTATGGTTCAGGTATTAGAAGAAAATATTCAACCGATATTGATACTCACTAAATCTGATTTGGAGTTTAGTCGCCATCAAGTAGATGAGTCGCTGAAACATATTGCCCGACAAATGCCAATATTTTTCACAAGTATTCTTTCTCCCGAAACAATACTTCCTGTGCGAAAATTTATCAGGCAAGGAGAATCGATTGTATTTGTGGGATCATCTGGGGTTGGGAAAAGTTCCTTAATCAATGCATTGTGTGAACGGACAGTATTTTTTACATCTGAAATAAGCAAGTCCTCAGGTAAAGGGCGGCATACCTCAACCCGAAGAGAAATGGTTCTGATGGATGATAGTGGAGTTTTAATAGATACGCCGGGCGTAAGAGAATTTGGTTTAGCCTCCGACAATCCTGAAGCGCTGGCAGATATGTTTGATGTTTCTGATTTTGCAGAATCCTGTCGCTTTGAGAATTGTACGCATGTCGATGAACCTGGTTGTGCAGTTGTCGAAGCCGTGAACAACGGTTTTTTAGAATTTGAAGTATATAGCAGCTACCTCAAATTGCGAAAAGAATCTTGGTATTTTTCTACCTCTGAACATGAGAAACGCAAAAGAGATAAGTATTTTGGCAGAATTTCAGATGAAGCTAAGAGAATAAAGAAACGTTGATTTTCCTATTGTTCAGTACAGGTGCTCCATTATTAAATGGAACACCTGTACTAGCTATCCTTTCTTTATGATAACGTGTGTAGCATTTTCTCCGGCCACTCTTTGTATCTGATTGTAGCCAAGCTCTGCCATATCCATTCCCGAAAATAAATGTTCTCCTGAACCTAAGAAGACAGGGGAAATTGCTAAATGTAGCTCATCAATATGACCTGCTTGTAAGTATTGCCTTATCGTTGAAACCCCACCACCAATACGAATGTCTTTTCCGTTCGCCACTTTTTTAGCTTCTTCCAACGCAGCTTCGATACCATCGGTGACAAAATGAAACGTCGTTCCTCCTTTCATGATCACAGGTTTTCTAGCATGATGCGTTAAAACAAATACTGGAACATGGTAAGGTGGTTCTTCGCCCCACCAACCCTTCCATTCATCATCTGGCCATGCTCCACGAATGGGGCCGAACATATTCCGTCCCAGTATCCAGGCTCCCATGTTCTCGAACGACTTCTCTACGAATTCATTATCTGTGCCTTCAGTTCCGTCATCTTTACCTCCCATCTTCCGAAACACTTTTGTCGGAAAAATCCAGTTGTGAAGTTCCTCACCTCTTAGTCCCAAAGGATCAGTTAGATCTTGTTTAGTGCCTGCACCAAATCCATCTAGCGAAATAGAAAAACATGCAACTTTTACTTTACTCGTATTTGGATTCATTTTGAATTGGTTTTTAAGGTATTGGGTTAATTTATGTACTTGTCTATCTTTTTTACAATACAAATTTCGCTAGAAAAATTAATTTTTGGTGGTGTCTATACGACTAAATAAGGGCAGAATGCGACAAGTGTCTCAATGGATGCTAATTTTTTTAAGATATTTTCCCCAAATTTGATAACCAATTAAATGATGAACTATAAGGAAACTAAATATAGAGAACTGTAGAGATTATGACTGAAACAGAATACCTGGAGTTTTGTAAAAATCAAATTACAGGCCCATTAAAAGAAGAAGATATTATTACTATGCTAACCGCATGGGGCGCCATTAATTATTCACTTGGTTATAAAAATGCCTTACTTGATCATGATATTGAGGCTAATGAGTAGCGTCATGGTTTATGAATATTAAATTAACATTGTAGCGTTTCGGCAAATGTATTCGTAAAGATTAATACAAACAGCAACTTGATTATGAAAAACCTTACAGCCGCAATTTCAGTATTACTTTTATTTTCCCTGAGCTTCTTCTCCTGTAAAAAAGACAGGAATGTAAATCCTGAAAATCTTATAAAGGGAAACTGGGAGGAAATGGACCTGAACGGACTGCACCGATCTCTCAATTTTACCAAAGACAATAGCTTTTTTTTAACTATTCTTCTTAACGATGGAAGTAGCATCCGGTTCATCGGAACTTACCAGATCCAGGGTGATAGATTAAACATAACCACTACTGAAAAGCTGGAGCAGGGACCAGGAAAACCAGTTAAACGTACCGCTACGAATTATACACTTTATGAAAACGCCACCTTTAGTATTGCTGGGGACATCCTTAATCTGAATTACACTAGCTACCCAGCCGACGCGCCGGTTAATACGCCTGCAAAGTTCCGCAGAATGATTACCGTCGACCAAGGTGGATTGATACCATAATTTATTAATGTTTAGCAGCGTCTTCCAAATCTTTGATAATGATCTTGGTCATCTTCATCATAACCTGCATTACGCGTTGGGCCTTTTCTACATCTTTATCTTGTAATAATTCCCCTAGTATAGCCGGCGATACCTGCCACGACAAGCCAAATTTATCTTTTAACCATCCACATTGTGATGTTTCACCACCTCCAGCTACAAGGCTTTTCCAGTAGTAATCAATTTCTTCCTGTGTATTGGCCTCAATAGAAAAAGAGACTGATTCGTTAAATTTGAACAATGGGCCTCCATTTAACAATATAAACTGTTGATCTTCTATTTCCATATCTACGGCCAGTATTTCACCGCCAAAACCAGGTGCATCTTTGGGGTAATAGCTCGTATTAAGTACTTTTGAATTTTTAAAAACTGAGGTGTAAAAGTCAATGGCCTCTTTAACGTTATGGTCTAACCACAAACAGGGTCTTATCTTTTTCATATTTTTTGATTTAAAATAATTCCAATGATGATCTGGTATGGAAACAAATTTAAAGTTCACCTGGTTTTCATATTATTTATTAATTTCATCTTATGGCTAAGAATAAAACTGTTGCCACAGACCTGGATGTTCGTGATTTTCTGGAAAAAGTGGTAGACCCTTTAAAGCGGAAAGATTGCTATCTGATCGCTGCACTGATGGAAAAACAGACTGGATATGAACCTAAAATGTGGGGAATCTCAATTGTAGGCTTTGGTAGCTATCATTACAAATATGCCAGTGGTCATGAGGGAGATGCCCCATTAATCGGATTTTCTCCGCGAAGTACTGCAATTGTTTTGTATATGGCTTGTGATTTTGATGATAAAGAAAACTTACTGCTGCAATTGGGTAAGCATAAAACAGGGAAAGGATGTATTTATATTAAAAAACTGGCTGATGTTAATATACAAGTATTAACCAAGATGATAGATCAATCAGTGGCATATATGAAAAATAAATAAGGTGTTGAAAAATGGTAATAACAATCGACCAAAATGTCAGACTGGAACAAACAGCTGTGAAGCATGCAGAAGGCTTATTAGAAGCCATAAACAGCAGTCGGGAACAACTATCTGAGTTTTTACCTTGGGTGCCCAACATGCAGTCTGCAAGGGATCTTATAGCTTACATCAGGAAATGTGAGCAGCTTTATGAGCAGGGTGTTGAAGTTAGCTTTGTGATCATGCTTGATGATCAGCCAGCAGGCAGAATTGGCTTGCATTATTTGAACGCTTTTAATGAAAGTGCAGCAATTGGCTACTGGTTGGCAGAAAGTGCACAAGGCCGTGGTATCATGATCCGGTCTTGTAAGGCATTAATTAATTATGGTTTTAAGGAACTGGCATTACATCGTATTGAGATTAAAGCAGCTACTTTGAATTTGAAAAGTCAAGCAATTCCCCGCAAACTGGGTTTTCAGAAAGAAGGGATTTTAAGACAGTCAGAAAAGGTGAATGGGAAATTCTTAGACCTGGTTTTATATTCCATGCTCCATGATGAATGGAATATGGATTCCTAATAATTGATTTAAGCGCAAGTTTTCCATTATAATGCTATTTTTGGAAAAATTAATAGCTAACCCCATAACTCAATTTTATATTGAAAACATTAGTATTAGGAGCATCAGGACAACTAGGACAATGCCTTAAGGCAGTTGCCTCAAATAGAAATATCGACACATTAGACTTCCCGGACGAAAGTGCCGCAAACATCCTTGATGTTGAGAAACTAAAAGCCTTGTTTGCTGAAAAAAAACCAGCATACGTAATCAATTGTGCGGCTTATACAGCTGTTGATAAAGCTGAAGATGATATAGATCTGTGCAGATTAATTAATAAGCAGGGGGCATTAAATATCGCCTTGCTTTGTAAAGAGTTTGGTGCTAAGCTGGTTCATGTTTCTACAGATTTTGTTTTTGAAGGAGCTATTCCGGAATTATTAAAAGAAGAAGATTTAGCAAAACCCATTAGCATATATGGCTTAACTAAGCTTGAAGGCGAAACAGATATTATAGATAATCTTAAAGAACATTACATTATTCGTACCAGCTGGCTATATTCTGAGTATGCAAATAATTTTGTGAAAACGATGTTGAAACTAGGAGCGGACCGCGATGAGTTAAATATCATTGCTGATCAGATTGGTTCACCAACTTATGCTATTGATTTGGCTGGTGTAATTTTGGATGTTATTGCTTCTGGCAAAACGGAATATGGGGTGTATCATTATAGTAATGAAGGATCAATCTCGTGGTTTGATTTTGCAAAAGGTATTTTTGACATCAGTAATACACAGGTAAAGGTTAGCCCAATTCCAACTTCCGCTTATCCGACAAGAGCTAGCAGACCTAAGTTCTCTGTAATGGATAAAACAAAGATAAAAGCAACTTTTGGAATTGAAGTGCCTTATTGGAGAGACAGTTTGATTAAGTGTATTGAGCAATTATCTGTAATGGATAAAGGCTAAAACTTACGGTCAGTAAACTATGATATAAAAAAAGAACGGAATTATATAAATGTTTTTCCGTTCTTTTTCCAATCTTTGAACCATAATGAAAAGAACACTGCTCACCATACTTGCCATTTTCTACCTGGGGGTTTCCAGTGGGGCAGCTGTGCATTTTCATTATTGCATGGACAAGCTGGTAAGCTGGAGCATGACAAAACAATCTGGCAAATTATGTGATTTCTGTAAAATGCCTTTGGCAGAATCTAAAAAGAAATCATGCTGTAAAGATGTTAAGCATGAAGTTAAGGTTGAGAGTTCTCAAAAAGTAAATCAAGCGGTTTATAAATTTGATCAGCCATCGGCTGCCATTCTATTACCCGAATTATTTGTTAATTATCAGGCTCCAGTGCCTGTTAAAATTATAAGGGAAGCATTAAGCAATGCACCACCTAATAGACAGCAAGTTCCTGTCTACCTAAAAAACTGTACCTACAGAATATAATACCCTCTTTCTTTTCTAATGCCTGGCACATTCGTGCCCTGGTTGCAGCATTACTGTAGCCCTAAATTTATTTATATCATTTTCTTTAAAACTTATTAAGATGAACTCATTAAGATCTCTTTTGGTAGTCGGCTTGACTTTCCTTGGTAGTGCTGTATTTGCACAATCTAAAACCGAAAAAATTAACGTATCAGGAAACTGTGGAATGTGTAAAAAACGCATTGAAAGTGCTCTTAAAATTGACGGTGTTAATACAGCTGTATGGGATGTAAAATCTAAAATATTAACGGTAAGCTACGATAGTGCCAAAATTACAACTGAAAGCATTCAACAAAAAGTTGCAGCAGCAGGGCACGATACGCAAAAGGTTACAGCCAAACAAGAAAATTATAGCAAACTACCTTCATGCTGCCAATACGATAGAAAGAGTACAGACAAAAAATAACTAAAAGAAAGAGGGTTATTATAAATGGTACATAAAATTATAGAATGGTCGATGCGCAATAGATTTATTGTGCTGGTACTTTCCGCAGGGTTATTTATATGGGGAGTTTTCTCTGTACAAAAAAATCCAATAGATGCGATTCCTGATCTTTCAGAAAATCAGGTGATCGTATTTACAGAGTGGATGGGCAGATCGCCACAGTTAATTGAAGATCAGGTGACTTACCCGCTGGTAACCAATTTGCAGGGGATTCCTAAAATTAAGTATGTAAGAGGTTCTTCCATGTTCGGGATGAGCTTTATCTACGTGATTTTTGAAGACGACGTTGATGTTTATTGGGCCAGAGAGCGGGTTTTGGAACGGATCAGTACTATATCCCGAACCTTGCCAGAAGGTGTATCTCCACAACTTGGTCCTGATGGAACAGGAGTGGGCCACGTCTTGTGGTATACTTTAGATGCTCCGGAAATGGACTTGGGCGAACAGCGCGCAATACAGGATTGGTATGTAAAGTTCGCTTTGCAAACCGTTCCGGGAGTTAGTGAAATAGCCTCATTTGGTGGCTTTCAGAAACAATATCAAATCTCGATAGACCCAAACAAATTATTGTATTATAAACTTACTGTGCCTCAGGTAATAGCCGCAGTTAGGAGTAATAATAACGAGTCGGGCGGACGAAAGTTTGAGATGAGCGATATGGGCTATATTATTAAAACATCGGGCTACCTCAAATCCATTCAAGAAATTTCGAATATCCCGGTGAAGAATCAGAACGGTACACCCATAAAGGTATCTGATCTGGCTACAGTTCAGATGACGGGAGAAACCAGATTGGGCATATTTGATCAGGATGGTAAGGGCGAACGTGCAGGCGGTATTGTAGTAATGCGTTATGGCGAAAATGCTGCCGAGGTAATTGATCGGGTAAAAGCAAAAATGAAGGAAGTATCAAAGGGCTTGCCTAAAGGTGTAAAATTTGATATTGTGTATGATAGAGGTGAACTGATTAAAGAATCTGTAGATTCTATAAAAAACACTTTGATCGAAGAGATGATCGTAGTATCCCTAATCGTATTTGTATTCCTCTTTCATTGGCGCAGTGCATTAAGTATCATTATACAAATTCCTATTACTATTGCCGCAAGTTTTATCCTTCTCAATGCCTTTGATATTTCATCTAACATTATGTCGCTAACCGGTATTGCACTGGCCATTGGGGTAATTGTAGATAATGGAATTATCATGAGTGAAAATGCTTATAAGCATTTGGCAGAGCGATACGAACAGTGGGAAAAGGATCAAAATAAAACGACAGCATCATGATGAACTGGTTTAAAAATATGTTTCGCAAATCTCCGGATTGGATTAGCGAAGAAGATCGCCTCGCAGTGATCACTAAATCCAGCAAGCAGGTATCCAGAGGTGTATTCTTTGCTACGGTAATTATTATAACCTCTTTTTTACCGGTATTTATGCTAACCGGACAGGAGGGTAAATTGTTTCACCCGCTGGCTTACACCAAAACATTTATTATGATTGTTGATGCTTTTTTGGTGATTACGTTGGCTCCTGTACTGATCTCTTTCTTTATGAAAGGGAAATTCAGACCTGATCATGCAAACCCGGTAAATAGAGTTTTAGAAAAAGTGTATGAGCCAATTATCAGAACAGTACTGAAATGGAGAAAAACAACTATTGCCATTAATATCATCGCTTTGCTAATCACAATTCCTTTGCTTAAAAATTTAGGAACGGAGTTTATACCACCATTAGATGAGCAAAGTATTCTGTTTATGCCGGTAACCTTGCCTGATGTTTCAAATGCAGAAGCAAAGCGGATATTACAGGTGCAGGATAAGATTATTAAGTCGGTACCGGAAGTAGATAAGGTCCTTGGGAAAGCTGGAAGAGCAAATACCGCTACAGATAATTCGCCGATTAGTATGATCGAAACGATCATTACTTTGAAACCGAAAAGCGAATGGAGAAAAGGCATCACTAAAAAAGATATTGTAACGGAATTGGATGCCAAACTTCAAATTCCGGGTGTGGTAAACGGGTGGACACAGCCGATCATCAACAGGATCAATATGCTGGCTACCGGCATCCGTACCGATGTAGGAATAAAAGTATTCGGACAAAATCTGGATACTATTGCTTCGGTATCAGAAAAGGTGAAAGCAGCATTAGTAGGTACGCCTGGGGTAAGCGATTTATTTGTAGAGCCCATTACAGGTGGTAAATATCTGTCTATTGATGTTAAAAGAGAAGAGCTGGCCAGATATGGCTTAAATGTAGACGATGTTAATCAAGTTGTTGAAAGTGCTTTGGGTGGTGCAACTATTGGTAATACCATTGAAGGCAGACAACGTTTTTCCATAAGTGTACGCCTTGCTCAGGAATACCGTAACAGTGTAGAACGCATTAAAAGAATCCCTATTCAATCGGCTTCTTTTGGTGAGGTTCCCTTATCGGCAGTGGCCGATGTGAAGTTTGAAGATGGTCCGCCAATGATCAGCTCCGATAATGCTATTCTTCGTGGTGCTGTAATGTTTAACGTTCGCGATAGAGACTTGGGCAGCACGGTTAAGGATGCAATGGAGAAGCTGAATAAAGAGAAGGGTGTTCTTCCTGAAGGATATTTTCTGGAATGGAGTGGCCAGTATGAAAACCTGATCAGGGGCAAGCAAACACTGATGTGGATTGCTCCGGTGGTTTTGGTAATCATTTTCTTCTCTCTGTATTTTGCATTTCGCTCTATTAGAGAGGCCTTTTTAAGTCTCATCACGGTTCCTTTTGCCTTAATTGGGGGAGCTTACATGATTTATTTCTGGGGAGTGAATTTGTCTGTTGGCGTAGCTGTTGGTTTTATCGCCCTGTTTGGGATTGCTGTAGAAACGGGGATTGTAATGGTAATTTACCTGAATGATGGGATGCAACAATTGATCAAATTAAAAGGCAATTCGAGCGAGACAATTACAAAGGAAGACCTTAGAGAATATGTAATTCATGGCGCAGCAAAAAGATTAAGGCCAAAGCTTATGACAGTTTGTGTGTCGCTATTCGGATTGGTACCGGTGTTATGGGCCAGTGGCGTTGGGGTAGATGTAATGCAACCAATAGTACTGCCAATGATAGGTGGGGTACTAACCTCTTCTACACACATTCTGTTGGTTACACCACTTATCTTTTTAATGTCCAAAGAGTATGAATTGAGGAAATATGGAAAACTGGAGGTTCATGATGTACATCATTAAAAAATTAACATGGATATTGTTGCTGCTGCCATTTTACACAACAGCACAACAAAGAGAGGTGCTTTCGTTGGATACGATTTTGCACCGTATAGATAAAAACAACCTGTTACTGCAATCGTATGGTTTAAAGGCCGAGAGCTATAAGCATACCGCTAAAGCGGCAACTGCCTGGATGGCACCAATGATTGGTGTAGGTACATTTATGACCCCTTATCCCGGTCAGGAGCTTATGGACGATAGGGATAAAGGATCTGTAATGATACAGCTGGAACAAGATATCCCAAACCTATCTAAATTAAATGCCAAGAAACGCTATATCGAATCGAAGGGTAAGGCAGAGAATGAAACCCGCGGAATTACCTTAAATGAATATAAAACACAGGCAAAGCGGTTGTATTTCGGTTGGCTGGTTGCAGTACAAAAAATAGAAGTGCTGAAGCAGAATGAGAAAATCATGCTGACGATGAAGAAGATTGAAGAGATCAGGTATCCTTTTAATCAATCGAAATTGGGTAGCGTGTATAAAACCACCGCAAAACTTGAGGAAAACAAAAACATGATCCGCATGCAGGAAGGCGATATTGCTAAATCCAGGGCCTGGCTAAATAGTCTAATGAACCAGCCGGGAAATGCAGATATAGCTATTGATACCAATTATCAGCCAAAGTTTGTACAAGCAAATGCTATTGATACCGGGAGTTTGGCATTGGCCAGAAATGATATTAAGAAGATGGATTACAATATCCAATCTATGCAGCTGAATATTGAGGCAATGAAAAAGCAAAGTCGACCCGATTTTAAGCTGCGGTTCGATCATATGTCGCCCTTAACCAAGATGATGCCGAAGGCTTTTAGTGTAATGGGGATGGTAAGCATTCCTATTGCCCCGTGGTCTTCAAAAATGTATAAATCGGAAGTAAAAGGAATGGAATATGAAGTGCAGGCGATGGATAAAGAAAAGGCTGCCATGTTACAGGAGACCCAAGGAATGCTGTATGGTATGCAATTCGAAATCCAATCTATGCAAAAGCGTATCGATGCTATGGAAAGCAAGATTATTCCAACACTGCAAAAATCACTGGATGTTAACTTTTTGAATTACCGCGAGAATAAAATGGAGCTTCCTGAGGTGATTGACTCATGGGAGGCACTTACTATGATGCAAACCAGTGTTTTGGATGAGAAATTGAAACTTTATTTAATGATAGCCGATTATGAGAAAGAATTATATCGCTAAGCGGCATACCTACGGATGCATTGCAATTGTCCTGATCGGCGCGTTGGTAATCAGCTCTTGCAACAGAGGTAAAGACAATAAGCACGAGAATCATGATGATCCTGGTGTTGTAAAAATTGACAGTAACCTTTCTCACTTGCTGAAACCTTCAAATGAGCAGGTGGTATCTACGCTCCCCGTAATTAAGGCTGAATATGGCACCAAAATATTTACGGAAGAGGCACAAGGTATCATCAATTACGATACAAGAAATCAGAACAGCATTGCAAGCAGAGTGAGTGGAAGAATAGAGCGCTTGCTGATCAAATACAATTATCAACCCGTTAAAAAAGGACAATTGATAATGGAAGTTTATTCTCCGGATCTGGCTGCCGCACAACAGGAATTACTATTCCTGAAAGGTACAGGGACTGATCAGACGATGCTCCAGGGCGCAAAACAGCGATTGATGTTGTTGGGGATGAGTGCTGCCAGTATTAATCAGCTAATAAAAACAGGAAAGGTAAACTACCGCATTCCGGTGTATAGCAATGCTGATGGGTATATACTTGAAAAATCTGCAGCACCAGTTGCTGTACCAAGTGTAGCTGCGCCATCATCTGGTGGAGATGGAATGGACAATATGGAAGGCGGAGGAAGCTCATCAGCGGCTACTTCTGTAAGTGCCGTGCCTGTAAATTCTCCTGTATTATTACGTGCCGGACAATATGTGAGTGCCGGACAATCGCTTTTTACTATCTATAATGCTAATCAGCTGATCGCTGAATTCTCCTTAAAGCCTGCTCTGGCATCGCTTATAAAAAAGGGAGATCATTTTTTATTCTATAAAACTGCTGATAAAAGTACTATTCAGAATGCTAGTATAGGCATGATACAGCCTGTTTTTAAAGATGGAGTAAACTTTACTATTGCCCGCACTTACCTTAATAAACCAAACTTTAGGGTAGGTGAGCTACTTACTGCCAGAATTCCTGTATTGCTGTCGGCCTCATGGTGGCTGCCAGAATCTGCTGCGGTATCGCTGGGTAATAAAACAGTGGTTTTTAAAAAGGAAGGTAATGTTGTTGTCCCTAAAGTTGTAAAGTCGGGGATTACCATTGCCGCAATGATACAGATTAAAGAAGACATTGGCAGCTGGGAGGTAAGTAAAAAAGCAGCTTATCTGGTAGATAGCGAAAGCTTCATAAAAATGACTGAAAACAAAGGAAATTAAGTTATGGAACGGAAATTATTTATAAAAAAGATTGCCTTGCTGGCGTTGGTTCCATCAATATTTGTTGCTGCCTGCAGTAGTGAGGATAACTCAAAAGGTAAAATTACTGCAGCAAAACAGCAAACGTTTACCTGTCCGATGCACCCACAGGTGATAAAAAATGAGATGGGTACTTGCCCAATCTGTGGAATGGATCTGGTTCCATTTGAAAAAAACAGTAATGAAAAGGCGCTGAAAATAGATGAAAAGCGACAAGCTCTAGCAAATATTACCACAGTATTGATTGGTGAAGGTAACCTTTCAGGAGCAAAACAGCTTAATGGAAGGCTTACTGTTAACCCTGAACAAAGCAGTTATATCTCGAGCAGAATTGCCGGTAGAATAGAGCAGTTGTATATAAGGGAAACCGGTGTTAAGATTGGTAAAGGGCAACCCTTGTATAAACTTTATTCGGAGCAATTGGCCACACTTCAGCAGGAATACCTGATGGCAATAGCACAGGAGAAAGAATTCCAGGGAGATAAAATAGAACGCCAGATTGTAGCCGCTGCAAAACAGAAACTACTGTTGTACGGGCAATCTGAAAGTCAGATACAGCAACTTGTTAAAACTCAAAAGAAAGATCCATATGTGGTTTTCTACGCGCCCGAGGGTGGGGTAGTTGCTGAGTTATCAGTAACTCAGGGTCAGTATGTAACAGAGGGAAGTCCTATTATAAGACTCGAAGGGTATGGCCAGTTATGGGTTGAAGCCGACGTTTATCCAAATGAGGCAAAAAATATAAAAATGGGTCAGAAAGTTAAGGTTGTTATTGCCGGGTGGGAAGATCAGCCGCAGGAAATGACCATTAGTTTTATTACCCCGTCACTTCAATCCGGAACACAGCTTACGCAGATCAGAGGAAGTATTGCTAATCCTCAAAATCAATGGCAGCCAGGCCTGCAGGCAAACGTTTTTTTACCATCAGCAAGTAAGAGTAATGTATTGACTTTACCGGTTGATGCGGTTATAAGAGATGGTAAGGGCATGCATGTATGGATTAAAAATGGTAAAGACAGTTTTGAGCCCAGATCCGTAAAAACAGGACAGGAGAATAACAATGAAGTAGAAATTTCCGAAGGCTTGAAAAATGGAGATCAGGTTGTAGTAACAGGAGCTTATCTTTTATATAGTGAGTACATCCTTAAAAAAGGTAAAAACCCTGTTGGGCACCATTAGCCCCCTGCCGTCATCTCGAACGCATGTGAGAGATCTCTTGAACTATGCCTAAACAAGAGGTCTCTCATATGCGTTCGAGATGACGGATGAAAGTCGAAATGACAAATTAAAATTGAATAAAACTTAATTTATTAATCATTAAAAAAGAAGAAGATGAGAACAATAACTAATTTCGTAATTACTTTGGCAGCAGTAACCTTATTTGCTGCATGCAGTAACCCACAAAAAACAGCAGAATCAAATGCACACGAAGGCCACAGCCATGCAGCGGGCGAAGGGCATGCCGAAACTACAGAAAAGGGTACTGCTACCGTAAATTTAAAAGACGATAAATTAAATGCAGTTTATCAGCATTACGTTCATTTAACTAATGCACTTGTTAAAGGCGATGTAGCTGAGGCAAAGGTTGCAGCCAACGCAATTGAACTAGGCGCTAAAGATTTAGCTAATGGTGCTTCTTTAGTAGCATTAGTCTCAAAAATAGGATCAGCAGCTGATGTTGATGCGCAGAGAATTGCATATGCTGAATTGAGCACAAACTTCATAGAAAGAGTAAAAGCTTCTGGTTTAAGTTCCGGAGAAATATATGTAGATTATTGCCCAATGGCTTTAAATGACAAAGGAGCATCGTGGTTAAGCAATCAAAAAGAGATTAAGAACCCTTATTTTGGTGAAAATATGCTTGCCTGTGGTGAAGTGAAAGAAACTATAAAATAATTGAGATTGGTTTCTATATATTTATAGAAACCAATCATCAAAATGAAATCATTTCCATTTATCTCTTTAAATCAAAGTCTGGTGCTCTTACGAGTATTTACTTGTTTGTTGTTCCTTGCACATGCCGTTGTTCGTATAACTGGTGGAACTATTGAACGGTTTGGGGGCTTTCTAAATGGTAAGGGCTTTGTGTATGGAACCGCTTTTGTTTGGGGAATTACTGCATTTGAAATAATAGGTGGACTATTGCTCCTTGCCGGATATTTCAAAAAATGGATTTCAATAGGATTTATTATAATGCTTGCTATTGGCATTATAATAATACATTCAGAAAATGGCTGGTTTGTTGGCGAACATGGATCGGGAGGAATCGAATACAGCGCAATATTGATCGTTTGCTTTATAGTAATTGCTGCTGACGATTCAAAAAGTAAAAAATAATTGGCGTCTAAAGTTTAACCCTGACGGCAAACCTTTATCTGAAAAGCATTTGCCGGATTACCTACGGTCATCATCTTAAACTCATCGCGTGTAATCCCCAATTCAAATAAGGAAGGTTTTAATACTCCGAAAATGGTACTATAAGGCGTTGAGTTGCCGTTTTTAAAAGCGTTGAAAGCAGCTTTCCCACCTTCTTCTGTAAGGGCAAAACCATCATCATGAGAAATCAATACTTTATGTAACAAGCCTTCACCTTTTAATCTGTAAATATGATTTCGATATAGAGCAATGGAGTCGCCGTCTTCATTAATGCCATCTAAACTAATCCAGCAACCTTTTTTAGCCAGTTCAACGTGAAAAAATCCTGTTGTATCATTTTGTGCGTGTACCCATATTAAAGCTTCCGGACTTACGCCTGATTTAATAAGGATCTCGACTTCCTGGCGCGCAGCGGCACCGTTTCCTGTGTGTATGGCTATTTTTAAACCACTTTTTAGGTGAGCAATTGCTGCGGCTTTAATTAGTTTTTCTTCAATGGGTTTCAATGGTGCACTATCTACTCCGAGTTTTATAAAACCAGGGCGGATATCGGTTCCATCAATACCGTTGTCCCATTCTTTTAACCATCTGGCAGCTAACTCTTCACTGGTTTCATTAAAAGCGTGTTTTGGTAAGTATTTCTGTCCCACTGCGGCGTAATAACCGGTATTGGTTACAATGTTAATGCCACTGGCTTTTGAGAGTAATCTTAGTAATTTTGCATTTCTGCCGATATGTGCAGGAGTACATTCGATAATGGTATTGACCCCAGATTTTTTAGCCGCTTTTAAATAAGGGAGCAATAGATTTGCTGTTATTTCATTATCATATTCCGGACGCGTATCAGGTTCTGCACCTTTAAAATCGGTAACAATGTGTTCGTGTGATAAGGTAAGACCCATTGAATTTGTCTCAATTTTGCCATTCACAGTCATTACAGCACCTTTTTCTGCCCCAGATGATTCAGCCGCAAACGCTAGAAAATTTGGATATAGGCTGATAAAACCTGCAAAACAGGAAAGAGATATAAACTGACGTCGCTCCATATTCAAAAATAATTTAATTATCGGTATTTTTATTAGTATTTAGTCTGTAACAGTTTAATACTTGTTAGTATTTACGCATTGGTAATAAAGCGTAAAGCCGCCGTCATCTCGACGATAGGAGAGATCTCTTGATCACGACTTAGAGGCGTAGTAATTGAGATAACCAAGAGATCTCTCCTATCGTCGAGATGACGATTTCCTTGAAAGGACGACTTTCTCTAGATAATGTTCTATAGCATGATGGCTATGCTTTGCCTATGGCTCAGTGATCCTTCAAGGATTCCTGAAGCACCTCAGAAGCAGAGCAGATGCACTCTTGTGTTTTCACACCCTTCGAAGTAAATTATGATGCAATTTGAATTGTATCTGGTTTTATTGCATCTTTATTAAGCTGTTAAGCATTCCTTTTACTTTATTTAAGATATGATAAATCTGTTTTAATGAGCAAACAATTAACTATCATTTTTTTTGCTATAGCATCATTTGTGCCTTTAATAGGTGCAAAAACGTCTTCAATACAAAATCCGATAACTGCTCAAACGGCGGTTAAAGCAGTTGATTTTCTAAATAGCATTGGCGTAAACTCAGCAATTTCGAAACGGGGAGAATCCTTAGATAAGACTATCGAACTAATGAAGTATACAGGCATAAGATGGATTCGTGCAGGTTATGAAGGAGATATTCCGGAGGCAGATTTTATTAAACTCCATAAAGAGACAGGTGTTAGATTTAGTTACGGTCTGTTAAGTGGTGGAACTGACATTAAAAGATTATTAGCGGGGGCCAGAAAGCTCGATGCAGTGGGTGCCCTGCTGGCTTTTGAAGGTTCTAACGAACCAAACAACTGGGGATTTAAATATAAAGGAGCAGAGGGCGGAAAGAACTTAACCTGGCTGCCGGTTGCACAGTTACAAAAGGATTTATATGCCGCAGTCAAAAGTGACGAAACATTGAAAAAGTATCCGGTATGGGATCTTTGTGAGAATGGTGCACAAACTGATAATGTAGGATTACAATTTCTTAAAATACCGAAAGGCGCTGGTGCATTAATGCCTGATGGAACTAAATATGCAGATTTTGCAACATGTCATAATTATTTTTCACATCCTTCCAATCCGGGACTGTACGATAACCAAACATGGAATGCTGCTGATCCGGGGCCACTGTGTAAGGTTGATGGGCTCTATGGCAATTATGGAAAAACCTGGAGGGGAAAACACCAGGGATATACCGAAAACGAACTTTTAAGATTACCACGGGTTACAACCGAAACTGGGGTAACACTGACTGATGAAATAACTGAGGAGAAGCAGGCCCGACTTTACCTGAACTTATACCTGTCTCAATTCAAAAGAAACTGGAGTTATACCGCTGTTTATTTATTGCGAGACAGGGTAGATGAGGCAGGTAATCAAACTTTCGGTTTTTATAAGCCAGATTATAGCCCAAGAAAATCAGCCATATATTTACACAACTTAACTGCAATTCTGGCCGACAAACCATTGAAGTTTAGCTTAGGGAAATTAGCTTTCAAAATTATTGGTCAACCTGAAACTGTACACACGTTGCTTCTTCAAAAAAGTAATGGCAGATTTGAACTGGTAATTTGGGGAGAAAAAGTAAAAGGCGCTGAAGAAGTAGAAATAAAACTAAGCAGGACCTATCCTCTGGTAAAGGTTTACGATGCTACAAAGGGCACAGAAGCAGTTCAGGTTTTAAAGAACATAAGTTCAATTAAGCTTACAACCAGTGATCATCCTTTTGTTATTGAAATATAAAACAGATGTTTTTCTTATATTTATAAAGTAAAAAAACTTTCTTTGCTATTCTAATTATCTCAATTAATGAAGCGCTTCAAATTTTTTGTGCCTTTTATCCGCGAGAACGGAAAGATCATTTCCAGTTATATTTTTACTCTTTTTTTTATTGGTCTTGCTATTTGGTTTATTAAACAGGAACGCGGTGAAATACATCATGTAAAGCAATTGTTAATAACAGCAAAATGGTGGTGGTTAAGTGCAGGGATGTTACTGAGCGTAGTTTATGTATTTATTCATGGAATGATGTATCGATCATCATTTGCCGCGGTATCGAGCAAGATCTCAATAGCAGATGGTACCGTTCTTTTTTTAAAGCGAAACTTTGTGAGTGTCTTTTTACCGGCAGGAGGGGTTTCATCGCTAGCCTTTTTTAGTGCACCAATAGAAAGGAAAGGCATAAGCAGATCACAAATTAATTTTGCTTCGTCCATATATGGTTTTGTGGGCATTTTATCTGTACTGGTAATTGCTATACCTGTGTTTGTTTATGGTATTTTAGAAGGAACTTTAGGTCAGGGTGAATGGTTTGGCTTATTAGCTGCATTTTTGTTAATTGCTGGTATTTATTTGTTATACAGATCGGTTATAAAAAAAGGAGTAGTTTATAAGCTCATTGTTAAATATATTCCTACTGTTGAGGTATTTGCAGCGGAGTTTAGGAACAATAAAATTGAACGTAAACATTTTCTTTCAACGTTTGCATATAGTCTGTTAATAGAACTGGTTGGTATTGTTCACATCTATATTGCTATGGTTGCGCTGAACATGAATCCGTCTTTAATTTTTGCAACCATTAGCTATGTTGTTGCCGTTGTGTTTTTAATTATTTCTCCTTTTTTAAGGGGGCTAGGTGCGGTAGAAGCCTCTATGGCTTTTATTTTGATTAGACTAGGTTACTCAAATGCAGCGGCGGTTTCAATTACATTGTTGTACCGCTTTATGGAATTTTGGATTCCACTGGTTCTTGGTGCCTTAAGCTTCCTCCTTAAAATTAATAAACTATTAATGAGAATTGTACCTGCATTGCTGTTACTGCTGCTGGGTATCATTAATATTGTTTCTGTGCTTACTCCTGCAATCCATTCAAGGCTTGCATTTCTTAAAGATTTTCTTCCTATAGAGGCGATTAGAGTGTCTAATTACTTTGTACTTGTTGCCGGATTGTTTCTGCTGGTTACAGCCGCATTTATGCTTAAAGGATTGCGAATGGCATGGTACTTTGCGGTTGCTTTGTGTATACTTTCGTTAGTAGGGCACTTAACTAAAGCAATAGATTATGAAGAGGCAGGGTTTTCGATAATTGTGCTGGTTATTTTAGTAGGATCAAGAAAAGAGTATTATATAAAACACAATTCCAGGTTAAGGTTTATTGGCATTCAAACTACCTTATTAAGTATACTGGCCGTTTTGCTTTATGGTGTTATTGGATTCTATTTCCTTGATCAAAAGCATTTTGATATT
>NZ_CAMLHF010000073.1 GCF_946479715.1 uncultured Pedobacter sp.
TGCTCGACTTCCCTCTGTTGGAGTGGGATGAAGAGACTGAAAGATACCATGCAATGCACCATCCATTCACCTCTCCTAAACCTGAAGATATTGACCTTTTAGACTCTAAACCAGGAGAAGTAAGGGCAAATGCTTATGATATGGTAGTAAATGGAACTGAAATAGGTGGTGGTTCAATTCGTATCCACGACAGGGCTTTACAAGCGTTAATGTTTAAACATTTAGGCTTTTCAGCCGAAGAAGCACAAAAGCAATTTGGATTCTTAATGGACGCGTTTGAGTTTGGCGCTCCTCCACATGGCGGTATTGCATTTGGATTCGATAGGTTATGCTCCATTTTTGCTGGCCTTGATACCATCCGTGATGTAATTGCTTTCCCTAAAAACAATTCCGGTAGAGATGTTATGATTGATAGCCCTTCTACAATTGATGAAAAGCAATTAAAGGAATTGAAAATAAAGACAACAGTTTAATTGTTCGTCGGGATGACGAAATGGCAAATAAAAGAAGAGTCAATAAAAAAGGGAGTTCAAACGACTCCCTTTTTTATTTTAATACGTTTCACTGTCAGGCGGAATGCCATAATCAACATCCGCGCCTTCTTTCTCTTTCTTTTTCTTAGAACCAGTAAACCACGATTTAACAGAATTAAAAATAGCTGACAAATGTTCCGCATCTAAGGTTTTCCCTACCTTATTCGATGCCAGTCCAACAAGGGTTTTAGTAAGAAACCCCGATCCTCTGAACAATGTAGTATTCATAATAAAAGGCAAGATATAAGACATCACACTACTACTCAGATTCAGTTTATCATCCATCTTAAGAAAAGCCGAAGGAGTTGCATATTTTTTGATAAATCCTCCTAAAGTAAACTGTCTGAAGTATACTTTGGTATCATTAAACAATACATCTTCCTGCATTTTATATTCAACCTTTAGGCTAGCTACTGTTGCGTGCAGGTCTTCCAGGTTCCGAATATTATATTTTCTTATCTTCTTCATCCTTATCCGCCAATTTGTTAAAGTAATTTCTGATAGTAAAGTTAATTATTGCCTTCTCGATGTATTTTTCCTTAGTGTAATAAACGATCAGTGCCAAAAAGACATAGATTAAGGCCACACAACCAAAACCCCTTGCATAACTACCAAGTAGGTCTGATAAGAATAGGGCTAAAGTAAAAGTACCAAACAAAAAAGCCAGTATAAAGCATATAGCGACTACAGCATTGGTTACCAAATCCGCAAATATCTTCGAGATTTTCTCTACAAGATATAAGCGGGTGTACTCAACCCTCGTATCTAAATAACTCTTCGCATCTTCATATAAGTCCTCAATGCCCTTTTCTTTATTTTCGTGATTTTCCTCCATGCTGTTGGTTTAAAGACTTGTTTATTAAGCGTGTTCTACATCGTCAACAAATTCCTCTTCAGATTGACGAAGTTTGCTTTTAACAGAACCTACAACCTTATCTTTCAAACTGGCCAGGTGGTTTATTTCATCTGCAGCTTTATCTCTGATAGAATCTCCAAGATCTTTTAATGATTGACTTAACTTATCTCTGGTATCACTTCCTTTTTCAGGTGCTAAAAGTAACCCCAATGCTGCACCCGCAGCCAAACCGGCTAAAAGCCCTATTAATACTTTTGAATTATCACTCATGACATTTTAATTTATGTTTAACATTTATATTCTATTTCCGCTGTCCGTATTATTATAACTCACCAGGCTCTGAAATTGTTTTAATTCTCTCCAATCTTTCAGATGCCATAGCACTTGTTTCATATATTTTTATCAATAATACAAAATAAGATATCAATAATGGGCCAAATACCAGCCCCAGTATCCCAAATAAAGGTATACCAATAACTACGCCAATTACCGTGGTTATTGGATGAATATTTCCAATCCGCTTTGCAATCATAAAACGGATCACATTGTCGATGTTAATGATCACCACAAATCCAAATATCAGCATTGCCCAGCCTGCAAAATTGTTGCCCTCTGCAATTTGCAATAACGCTGCAGGTACAAAAACGACTGGTGGCCCAAGTATTGGCACAAATGATATAAAGGCAGTTATTACGCCCCAAAATACCGGATCTGTATAACCTAAAACATAAAAGGCAAGCCCTAAAAGAGATCCTTGCACCAAAGCAATAAACCCCTGACCTACAACATTTGCATAGGTTGTATTTCGCATTTCTTCGGCAAATCGTTGTGCATTTTGCTCTCTAAAGGGTGCATATTTTACCAGAGCAGATTCAAATGTTTCTCGCTCTACCAGCATAAAGTAGAGTAAGAAATACATTAAAAGTAAGCCCAAAATAATATTAAACGCTCCAGTAATAAGTGAAGGGAATAATTCTGTGGCCCATACCCCTGCTTTTTTCACTCCTTCTTCAACAAGATTTTGAAGATCTCCATCTATTGGGATTAGGTGCTTTAGTTTAAAAATGACATTCTTAAAATATGATGGATCACCCTGCAATTCTGCAATCTTATTAATCATCATACTGCTTAATGCATAAAAAGGAAGGATGATAACAATTATTGATATGAAGAGCAATAAAATAGCCGAAAAACGTCTATTCATCCCCTTCTCGTCAACAAAATAAATAAAGGCGGGTCGCAATAAGGTGTACAACACAAGTGTGCTTAATATAGACCCAAAAATACCTTGTAAGGAAAATGCGATTAAACAACCTAAAGCTATTATAATGACAAGATTGATATTATTCCTTTGCTTATATGTAAATATTGACATAATCCTTTAGGTTAAAACCAGAGGGTCCCCTCATGATATATTGGAATGCGGATCAGGAATAAACTCCCTTGTGCAAGTTGTTTCAGTTTAATGGAACCATTGTGAGTAGTTAATACACGCTGAGCATGGGTAAGCCCTAATCCACTGGCACGTTTTTTTGTTGTAAAAAATGGCTCAAAAATCTTTTCCTGATTTTTGGGGTTTACTCCCGAACCATTATCCTCTATCGCAATTTCATACATTCCCCTATCAGCTGTGCTTGTTATGTGAATTATTTTAGGGTAACTCTGCATGGCTTCAACCGCATTCTTAATAACACTGACCAGCGCATTTTTTATTTTAGGTTTATCGAGTAATACCTTTTGCTCCGACTGATGAAATTGTGTTGTTAACTTTATATTGTGCCCAACTATTAAATCTTCCACATCGGAAATGGCTTCTTCAATTACTGTTAAAATATTATGTCGCTGAAGATTTAATGTTTTTGTTTCAGTGCTGGAAATAAAGTTTTGCATCAGCTGATTCACCCTATCACAATTACTTTTTATGATTTCCAGGTAAGACTGGATTGTTTCATTACAAGCAATTGCAGGATCAGCCGCCAGCTCATCTAATGCAAGATTGACAGTGCTTAGAGGGTCTCTGATCTCTTCGCCCAATCCCTTCGCAATATGTTCCGAGATTGACATTTTACCCAGACTAACAGATCTTTCTTCTATATCCTTTCTATGCCTCAGATCATGAATAATGGTATGGTAAACCTCTTCCACATTCACCATATCTGTTTGAATAAACGAAGACAAACTACAACAGCAGACCTCTGATTTACTTGAAATCAACTCGCATTCAAAATCACTTAGAGAGCCGTTACTTTCCATTAGTTCTCTAAATCTTTCTCCATCTTCTGCATTGTTAAAAATAGCACTTGTGTTTAGCTGGAGTATAGCTGATCGTTCGTAATCAAGGAACTTTAATCCTGCACTATTGATATCGTAAATTCTTCCTGAGTAATCAGACACAAGGATTGGATCTTTTGCTTGTTCAAAAATAGCCCTATACTTCCGTTCACTATCTTTCAAAGCCTTTGTTGCACTTGCTTCTTTAATTGAGTAACGGATACTTCGATCTAATGACGAAGGGTCTATCTCATCTTTCACCAAATAATCAGCAGCACCAATATTCATAGCTTGTTCATCAATAACCAAATCGCCTTTACCTGTAAGTATGATTATTGGCTCTTCACAACCAGAATTAATTGCTTCATTTAATAAGTCTATTCCGGTTCCCTTCCCTAATCTGTAATCAACAAGGTAAACATCAAACTGCTTCTTTAAAATGGCGAAAATTCCCTTTTCATAGCTGTTTACCCATGATAGTTCATACGACTCCGAAATCTGATCAAAAACTTCCCTCGTTAGGATGTAATCATCTTCATCATCATCTATCAATAAAACTCTTACCTGCTTCATTATCAGATTGTTTTCATTTATTTTGTTTCTTAGGAAGAATTACTACAAAAGTGGCTCCTTCCCCAGGTTTGCTTTCTGCAAAAATAAAACCAGAATGATTATCTGTTATCCTCTTACATATAGCCAACCCAATACCTGTTCCTTCATAGTCAACCCTTGAATGTAAGCGATGAAAAATATCAAAGATTTTCAAAGCATCTTCGGTTTCAAAACCAATTCCATTGTCCTTTACTTCAACAACACAATATAACTGGTTTTTGTTGATCTCAGGTATATTCATTTCATGCCCATATTTGGTGATGCAGGATATTGCGATACCGGGAGCCTCATTTTGATTTGTGAACTTTAAAGAATTTCCTATTAAATTTTGAAAAAGTTGCATTAACTGACTTTCAACACCCTCTATTTCATCCTCCTCAAAATCAATGGTAACTAAGGCCTTTTTAAGCTCTATTGTAAAATCAAGATCACTTAATGTTTTTCTTACAATATCGCCAAGTTTAAGTTTAGAAAAGCTTTTATTACCCCTTGTAAGCTTAGAAAATGCAAGCAGATCGTCAATCAATGCACGCATTCTTTCGGAGGCACTCCTCATCCTGCTGATATAATCCTGAGCTTCAACATTCATCTGCTCTCCATACTTATCTTTCAATCGGTCTCCAAAAGCCTGTATCTTTCTTAAGGGCTCCTGTAAATCGTGCGAAGCAACGTAAGCAAATTGTTCCAAATCCTGGTTAGAGCGATTCAGTTCAACTACCTTTTCTTCCAACTGTACCTGGGCCTCTCTTAGTTGAGTTACATCCTGTGTGTTCCCAATGTAAGCATAGTTATCATTTAACCCAATTAGTTTATGTTCTGCAGTGGTTAGCACATGCCGGATCTCTCCGGAAGGCAACACGATTCTATAGTTTATCTTAAAAGCTATTTTATCTTTTTTCGCCTTATAAAAATTCTCCATAAAAAGTGGAAGATCATCCTCGTGAACAAGCCCTTTATAAAATGAAAAATTAACGAAGATCGAATGCGGAAGAAACCCATGGATGTTATACATCTCATCAGACCAAAGAATAAACTCCTTACCATCAATCCATTCCCAGCTTCCGCTGTGCGAAACCATTTCCGCTTCTCTTAATAAGGATTCGTTTATTCTAAGCTTTAAAACAGCTTCTTTTAACTCGGTAATATCTTGGATGGTACCAACAAGCTTATCTTCTCCCTCGACATAAAATCCCTGCCCAAGCACGTATTTTCTTGCTCCCGAAGGCTGTACAATTTGATATTCAACCGCAAAAGATGTTTTATTAGCAATTGCAGATTTCAGTTCTTTAGATACCTTCTCCCTATACTCAGGAGCTACAACTTGTTCATTGATAAAAGTATCGGGCAGAAAATCATCGTTTTTAAACCCATATACTTTATAAAGCTCTTCAGACCATTTAACTTGTCCGCTTTCTACAAAAATCTCCCAGCTTCCAAGATGGGTAATTCGCTCAGCAAGATTGAGGACCTCAACCCGTTCTAAAAGATATTTATTCTGATTTTGTAGCGCTGCAACTTCATCTCTTAGCCCACGAACTACCGACATACTCCTAAAAAGGAAATATCCCAGGGTCAACAGCCCGATAAAGATGACAGTAACTACCAGTAACACTTTACGTATCCAAATTAATCGCTCTCATTTTGTTATACAACGTTTTCCGGTCGATATTTAGAATTTTTGCGGCCTTGGTTTTATTAAAATTTACTTCTCTTAAAACTTTTAAAATAGCGTCATACTCTGCTTCCAGAGCTGCATTTTTTAAATCCCTTGGTTTTTCGATGCGAGAAATTGAACTTTCAATAGCTGATGCCTTGGCATAGGTAGAGATCTCAAGAGGAAGCGCCTTTAATTGTATTTCCTGACTCTCAGTAAGCAGGGTAGCTCTTCTCACTACGTTTTTAAGCTCCCTAACATTACCTGGCCAATTGTAGGTCAGGAAACAATCTACAACCTCTTCAGAAAACCCTTGAACGTTCCTTGACAATTCCTGATTTGCAACATCCAAAAACGTATATGCAAAAACCATAATATCGTCACCCCTTTGACTTAAGGGTGGTAAGCCAATAGAAAATTCATTGAACCGATGGTAAAGATCTTCTCTAAATTTCCCTTTCTGAATAGCATTGGAAAGATTTTCATTCGTTGCAACAATTATTCTTACATCCAAATCGATCTCTTTGGTGCTACCTATTCTTTTAATCTTTCTTTCTTGTACCGTTCTCAATAAAGCGGCCTGGATATCATAAGAAAGGTTCCCAACTTCATCCAGAAAAAGCGTCCCCCCATTAGCCATTTCAAAGTGACCAATTTTAGTATAAAGGGCTCCTGTAAATGATCCCTTTTCATGACCAAAAAATTCGCTCCCCGCCAATTCTTTAGTAAGAGAACCACAATCCATTGCTACAAACGGGCGATCTTTTCTTGGGCTATTTAAATGGATTGCTTTAGCTACAGATTCTTTTCCTGTACCGCTTTCGCCTGTTAAAATTACACTATAAGAAGTTGGTGCAACCAATTGTATCTGCTTCAATAACTCCTTTGAAGCAGGGCTTTGCCCGGCAACAAAATTGTCTACCTGCTTATAGGCCTGTTTTGCCGTCTTTTGCTTTGTCGTTTCAGAAGATGTTTCCGATTGATTTGTATTTAATGCAATCTGGGTTTCTATTGCCTTATTAATGGTATTTAAAATTTCATCGGGATATAGTGGCTTGGTAATATAATCATACGCCCCTAATTTAATCAGTTCTACTGCAAGCTTAATATCCGAATAACCTGTAATAATAATAACTCCTGTGCTAGGATAGCTTTCCTTTATCTTGATCAGCATTTCTCTCCCATCTGTATCATCAAGCCTGTAATCACATAAAACAAGATCATAAGCTTCTTTAGCCAGATAATCCATTGCAGCTACACCACTAGTAGCTGTTGATACACTAAATGAATTTCGGGTTAAAAATTTGGACAATAGCACACCGATGTTTACCTCATCGTCAACAATTAATATTTTTCTCATATTACCTAAAAAATTAGAGCGCATTTGATGAAATAAATATAACTAGTTTTTTTTAACTGGGAAATATTTTCTACAGTTTTATAAAAAAAGTATACAATTTTTTTCTCACTTTGCAACAAAGCCTCAATAAATCTCTACAAGATCTAATGAGGCTCAGCTAATTGAGGACTTTATTTCCCGAAAAAAACAGGCTTCCTTTTCTCAAGAAAAGCTGTTGTTCCTTCTTTAAAATCCAATGTACCAAAGCATTTACCAAATTCCTTTATCTCAGTATCAAACCCATCAACATCATGTAATAGCGATGCATTTACAGCTCTTATAGCACCCGCAATAGCTAGCGGAGCTCTTAATTTTATCTTATTTAATAGCTCATTGGCCTTAGCAATAAGCTCACTCTGCGAAACCACATAATTCACCAACCCCATTTTTTCTGCCTCAGTAGCAGTAATCATATCGGCTGTTGTAATTATCTCTATTGCTTTCCCCTTACCTACCAACTGGGTTAACCTCTGTGTACCCCCATAGCCAGGAATTAAACCAAGACTAACTTCCGGTAAGCCAAGTTTAGCATTTTCAGAAGCAATACGCATATGACAAGCCATTGCTAATTCTAATCCTCCTCCTAAAGCAAATCCATTTATTGCTGCAATCACAGGCTTAGGACAATTCTCAATGGCATCAAACACCGTATGCTGCCCCACTCGCGCAAGCGCTTCTCCTTCGGCAATGTTGTAGTTAGAAAATTCTGAAATATCCGCCCCTGCAACAAAAGCCTTCTCTCCGGCACCAGTGATTAAAACGCCTCTTATCTCATCGTTACTTCCCGCTAGTGAAATTGCTTCAGCCAGTTCGGCCAATGTATCCTTATTTAAAGCATTTAATTTATGTTCACGATTTATGGTAACATACAAGATGTTATCTGTTATTTCCAGTAAAATGTTCTGATAAGTCATACTCTAAAAATTTCTGTTTTCAACAACCCAATTTTTGATATAATCCACTATAGTAACCATTGTTGTTCCCGGCGCAAATAACTCCCCTACACCTATCTCTTTAAGCTTTTTCATATCATTTTCAGGAATAATACCTCCACCTGTCAGCAAAACATCTGTTAATTGTTTTTGCTTCATGATCTCTACAATTTTTGGGAAAACAGTCATATGAGCCCCAGATAGAATGGAAATTCCAATAGCATCAACATCTTCCTGCAAGGCGGTATTTACAACCATTTCAGGAGTCTGGCGCAATCCGGTATAGATCACTTCCATCCCGGCATCCCTGAGGGAAGTTGCAATAACTTTTGCACCTCTGTCATGCCCATCGAGCCCAACCTTTGCGACTAAAACCCTTATTGGCCTGTTTAACGTTTTGCTCATAATTTATACTAATAGTAGGTGGTAAATGTAAGTAAATTAGCGCTTTTATGTTAACTTTGGCGCTAAATTTACAGTTTTTATGAGTGAAGAAAGATCATTGAACTTTATTGAAGAAATCATTGAGAACGATTTAAATAGCGGAAAATACCAAACACTAATCACACGTTTTCCTCCAGAACCGAACGGATATTTGCATATAGGCCACGCAAAAGCTATATGCTTAAACTTTGGATTAACAAAGAAATATGGCGGTTACACAAACTTAAGGTTTGATGATACCAACCCGGTTACTGAAAAAACCGAATATGTAGACAGTCAACAGGCAGATATTAAATGGCTGGGCTTTGAATGGAAAAACGAATTATATACTTCTGATTATTTCGATTCACTTTATGAATTTGCCGTAACCCTTATCAAAAAAGGTTTGGCCTATGTGGACGACAGTACTGCAGAAGAAATTGCTGAATTAAAAGGAACACCCACTGAAGCTGGTAAAGACAGCCCATACAGAAACCGCATCATTGAAGTGAATCTTGATCTCTTTACCCGAATGAATGGCGGTGAATTTCCAGACGGTACCTGCACACTCCGTGCTAAAATAGACATGGCCAGCCCTAATATGATTATGAGGGACCCGGTGATCTACAGGATTAAACATGCTGAACACCACAGAACAGGAAATAAGTGGTGCATCTACCCAATGTATGATTTTGCACATGGGCAAAGTGACAGCATTGAAACCATCACACATTCTATTTGTACGCTTGAGTACGTGGCGCATCGCGAATTGTACGATTGGCTAATCGAGAAACTTGAAATATTTCCGTCAAAGCAATACGAATTTGCCCGTTTAAACCTGTCATATACTGTTATGAGTAAGCGTAAGCTGCTTCAATTGGTAAATGAGGGCGTAGTAAGTGGTTGGGATGACCCCCGCATGCCAACAATAAGCGGATTAAGAAGGCGTGGTTACACTCCGGAAAGCATCAGAGAGTTTTGTGACAGAATTGGAATTGCCAAAAGAGAAAACCTTATAGAATTAAGCCTTTTAGAATTCTGTGTACGCGAGCATTTAAATAAAACTGCAAACAGAGTTATGGCGGTGTTAGATCCTATTAAGCTGATCATTACCAACTATCCTGAAGGGCAGAGTGAGATTCTAATTGGAGAAAACAACCCTGAAGCAGAAGACAAAGGCGGAACAAGAGAAATCCCTTTCAGCAATGAATTGTGGATTGAGCGAGAAGACTTCATGGAAGAACCTGCTAAAAAATGGTTCAGGCTTGCACCAGGGGCAACCGTAAGACTTAAACATGCTTATATTGTAAAATGTGAAGACTTCAAGAAAGATGCGAATGGCAATGTGACTGAAATATATTGCACCTATATTCCAGAATCAAAAAGCGGGGAAGATACCAGTGGCATCAATGTTAAAGGAACTATCCACTGGGTAAGCAGTAAGCACGCAAAAAGCGCTGAAATCAGAATGTACGATCGTCTGTTTACGTCTGAATCTCCGGATTCGGAAGAGGGCGATTTTAAAGACTATCTTAATCCAAACAGCATTGAAATTATAAAACAAGCGTACATTGAGCCTTACTTGGCAAATGCAGATAAAGATGCGCGTTATCAGTTTATCAGAAAAGGGTATTATTGCGTAGATAAGGACTCTACTCCTGAAAATCTGATATTTAACCGTACTGTTTCCTTAAAGGACGCCTGGGCAAAGGCTAATAAATAAGCAGATAACATCTTATGTAAAAAAGCCTGGTCAGGCTTTTTTACATATACTTCCTGTACAAGTTAAAGAGAATTAATTTAACTGCAGGCGTTAGTTCAGGCGTTACATCTGTTTGCACAAAGTGAATCTTAAACGCCACAATTGCTGCAGGCAAATTGCTCACATCATAACCTATTATCTTTAGCGCAAGAGTTGCATCGAAATTATCTGGCGGCATTACAAGTACGCTGTCATACCATAACCCATAGCCTTTTTCGGCAAACCTTTTCCAGGGAAAATTAGCCGGATCAACCTTTCTTCTCGGTGCCACATCTGAATGGCCTATAAAATTTGCTGTTGGAATTTTATACCTGCTTTTTAAGGTAGACAGCAAAGTCATCAGACTTTGTAGCTGCGCCTCAGAATAAGGTTCAGCACCGGAATTATCAATCTCTATTCCGATAGAAGATGAGTTTAAATCTGTATCGTTACCCCATCTGCCCACACCAGCATGATTAGCTCTTAAATAGTCATTTACCATCTGAATAACCTTTCCGTCTCTTCCAACTACATAATGAGCACTTACCTCTGTTTTAGCAATGGTAAACGTTTTTATGGTCTGATCAGAAGATTTCTGAGCAGTATGATGAAGAACCACAAAGTTTGGTCTTCGTATACCAAAATTCACAGACCCAACCCAGGATTGAAGCGTTGGATCAGACAGGACAACCCCTTGCCCTACCGGCGGCATTGATTTTATTGTTTCTGCAAACTCACCCGCCTTTTTCTTATACACTTTATTTGTAGCAGCATATTTACCAGTAGAGCATGATGCGAGTATAAGCATTGCTAAAATGTAGGGATAGCCTTTTTTTAATTTGATCTGATATACCATAATGAAAAGATAGAAAGTGTGAAATTACTATTTTTTACTATTTTAGTCGCAATTAAATCTGTGCTATCAAAACCTGCTTTGCCCAATGCAGGCCATGTACGCATAAAAATACTAATATATTCATCTATGAAAAACATTAGCAAAGCAAGCCTTTTTATTGCTGGATGCTCAATAATTGCAGGAATTGCTTCATGTGGTAACCCGCAAGATAAAAACACAAAAAAGACAGAAAAGAAAACATCAGCAAACGATAGTTTACAGAGTTATGTAAATGAGCGTATTGATATTTATGAAAAGGTAAAACTAACCACCAATTTAAATGATCTGACTATTAATGAGCGTAAAATACTTCCGCTATTGATACAATCTGCTCAAATAATGGATGAGCTATTCTGGAAACAGGCATACCCTCAGAGAGATAGTTTACTGAACACCGTAAAGGATGAAAAAACAAAATCTTTCATCTGGATTAACTATGGTCCATGGGACAGGCTTAATGGCGACAAGCCCTTTGTTGCCGGCATTGGCCCTAAGCCGGATGCAGCGAGCTTTTATCCTGCTGGGATGACTAAAGAAGACCTCAAAAAATCTGATGCAAAAGATAAATATGGCCAATACTCTGTCATAAAAAAGGATAGTACAGGAAAACTAAATTCTATTCCTTATCATGTTCTTTTTGCTGCAGAACTACAAAAAGCTTCAAATCTTTTAAAACAAGCAGCATTGCTTGCAGAAGACCCGGGGCTTAAAAAATACCTGAATCTACGTGCCGATGCATTAGTAACAGATAACTATACTGCCAGCGACTATGCATGGTTAGACATGAAAACCAATAACCTTGATATCATTATTGGCCCTATTGAAAACTATGAAGACAAACTATTCAATGCCAGAGCGTCTTACGAGGCTTATGTATTGATCAAAGACAAGGTATGGAGCAAGCGTCTTGCCAAGTATGTAAGCATGCTGCCTCAATTACAGCAAGGCTTGCCTGTTGATGCTAAATACAAGAAAGAAAAGCCAGGTACAGACTCTGAGTTAAATGCTTACGATGTGATCTATTATGCGGGTGATTGTAATGCTGGCTCAAAAACAATTGCAGTAAACCTTCCGAATGATGAAATTATACAGCAAAAGAAAGGAACAAGGCGTTCACAGTTAAAAAACGCGATGAAAGCCAAGTTTGATAAAATTCTAATTCCTATAGCGAAGGAACTTATCGACAAAGATCAGCAACAGTATATCAATTTCGATGCTTTCTTTGCCAACGTAATGTTTCACGAGGTTGCTCACGGCTTAGGAATCAAAAAAACAATTACAGGTAAAGGGTTTGTTAAAGAAGCCTTGCAAGAACAATATTCATGGCTTGAAGAAGGCAAGGCAGATGTTTTAGGGCTATACATGGTAACCGGATTACTTAAAAAGGGAGAATTGGAAGGCGACATTAAACAATTTTACACCACATACATGGCGGGCATTCTTCGCTCGGTAAGATTTGGAGCTGCAAGCGCACATGGTAAGGCTAACATGCAGTGTTTCAATTTCTTTAAGGAAAATGGGGCTTTCATCAGAAATGAAAACGGAACATACAAGGTCGACTTTGCTAAATTTGAAACGGCTATGAATAAATTAAGCAGCTTAATTATAACCCTTCAAGGAAACGGGGATAAAGCTGCTGTAGAAAAAACTCAAAAAGAAAATGCTGTTATTTCCGCTGAGCTTCAAACCGACCTTGATAAATTAACCAAAAAAGGAATTCCTGTTGATATCATTTTTGAACAAGGAGTTGATGTTCTAGGGGTTAAATAACCTAAAAGTACTAAAGCGCCTGTATAATTAATTTGATGCAGGCGCTTTTTTATATAGAAAGATGTTTGTGGATGATATCCTCTAATTCCTGAATATCAAATGGCTTAGACAGGTAGCCATCTGCCCCGGCCTCTGCCGCAAGTGCCTGTACATCGTTATTTGCGGAGAAATAAATTACGGGTATCCCTTTCAGTGCCTCATGACCTTTAAGCTCTCTGGTTGCGTCAATCCCCCCTACATCCGGCAGCCAATTGTCCATAAAAATAATATCTGGTATGTAAGCCAGCACCTGATCTATAATATTATTAGAGGTCGAAGATGTCTTAATATCGAAACCTGCATCTTCCAGAATAATTGTACATAATTCTAAAATTTCTGCATTATCATCAAATACAAATACTCTTTTATTCTTCTCCATTTGCGGGTATGGTTAACTACAAAGTTTAGGGCAACAAATTTATGAATTCTACTATATCTTCTATGCTTAAAACACGATCTATTTTTACGTTAGCCTGAGCATGGGCAGGCATGTAGGCTACTTGAGCAGTTGTTGGGTCCTGGATTAGGGTTGTCCCTCCCCAAAGCTTTACACTTTTCAATCCATTTACACCATCAGCGTTTGATCCTGAAAGTAAAAGGCATGCCAGTTTATCTTTATAAACCTCGGCTGCGGTCTGAAATGTAGCATCAATAGCGGGTCTGGAATAGTTTATTTTCTCGGAATAATCCAAAGAGAATGAACGATCCTGCTCTATCAGCAAATGATAATCTGAAGGGGCTATATAAATAGTACCTGCAGTTAACGGCTCTTTCTCATCTACCTCTTTAACTTTAAGCTTAGTTCTGGTTGATAACAATTCCGGCAATAAAGAATCTGCACCATGCTTACGATGGATAACAATAACAATTGGAAATTTTATTGCAACATTAATTAATGGAAGCACTTTTAAAAGTACATCTAAACTTCCTGCAGAACCTCCAATAATAAATGCCTCACATTTTTTCATCATTGTATTTTCCTCCAGATCTTCTCTGAGTCCAGTCGTTTATACTTATCCGAAATGCCCGAAAAGTTAATCGTTTCCTTAGTTCCAAGCGCCAAGTATCCTAATTCTTCAAGGCTCTCATCAAAAAGGTTCAGCACCTTCTGCTGTAATTCCCTATCAAAATAGATCAATACATTTCTACATAAAATGAGCTGAAACTCATTAAAGGAGTAATCAGAAACCAGGTTATGCGTAGAAAATATAATCTTGCTTTTTAGCTCTTCATCAAATTTAGCCAACGAATAGTTCGCGGTATAATAACTTGAAAAATCTTTTAAACCTCCGGATAAAATATAGTTTTCAGAATATTGCTTCATGCTATTCATTCCAAACATTCCTTGTGCTGCCTTTTCAAGCACAATTGGGTTTAAATCTGTTGCGTAAATTAAAGACTTATGCAAGAGGTTAAGTTCTTTTAAAATAATTGAGATCGAATATGCCTCTTCTCCTGTTGAACAACCCGCTAGCCAAATCCTGATAAATGGGTATGTCCCCAGCTTTGGCAATACCACATCTCTTAAAGTTTTAAAAAAAACGGGATCTCTAAACATTTCGGTTACATTAACCGTAATCTGTTCTACAAATCGCTTAAAGTATAAACTATCGTTATTTATCTTATATCTGAACTCTGCAAAACTTACAGCTCTATCCAAACTGTACAACCGTATAATTCTTCTCTTTAAGGATGCTCTGGAGTATCCCGTAAAATCATACCCATACTTTTCCAGAAGGTCTGAGAGTAAGATCTCAACGTGATCGTCGTTAATTACAGAGAGTTCCAATTTAAATATACTTTATGAGTAAACTTGTTAACTCTTCAACATTAATAGGTTTAGAGACATAGCCTGCGGCCCCAGCATTAATACAACGTTCTCTATCTCCAACCATAGCTTGGGCAGTAACGGCTATAACAGGAATATGTTTAATTTCCGGACTTTCATCTATTTTAGCAATCGCCTCATATCCATCCATTCCCGGCATCATCATATCCATTAACACCACTGCAATCTCTTTATTCTCTTTAAGCAGGCCTATTCCTTCTTCCCCACCGGTTGCAGTTAAACATTGGTAGCCTTTTGCTTTTAAAACAGCCGACAACGCAAAAATGTTCCGGTTATCGTCATCAATTATCAAAATCTTTTTCGCCATATAGTTACACTTTGTTATAAAGCCAAACACGTAATAATGAGATTAGCTGATCAATATCAACAGGTTTCGAGATGTAATCAGATGCCCCCGCGGCAATACATTTTTCCCTATCACCCATCATTGCTTTGGCAGTAACAGCCAAAACCGGTAATTGTTTATATGCAGGGATTTTTCTGATCTCTTTAGTACTCTCGTATCCGTCCATCTCAGGCATCATCATATCCATTAGTACAATATCTATCAATGGGTTCTCTTTAAGCATCTGTAGCGCTTCTTTGCCATCTGTAGCAGCTAAAACTTTCATTTTATGCTGTTCCAATGCTTTTGTTAATGAGAATATGTTTCTCACATCATCATCAGCAATCAGAACGGTTTTGTTATTCAGTATCTCATATAGGCCTCCAAGTTTTTCAGATGCCTGCTTTTTATGCTTACCATCCATTTCCTTTTCCTCTATAAGATGCAAGAACAATCCGGCTTCATCTAATATTCTTTGATAAGAATGGGCCGTTTTAACCACAATTGAGTCGGCATATTGTTTAATTCTACTCTCTTCTCCCTTCGATAAGTTTTTGCCGGTAAAGATGATGATAGGCAAGTTCTCCAGGCCTTCGCTTTTCTTAATAGTTTCAAGCGTTTCATATGCGTTCTTATCCGGTATACCCATATCCAGAATCACACAATCCACTTCTTTTTCTTGCAATGCACCAATCCCTTCCTTAACATTATTAGCAACCTGCGTATTGATGTTATAGTTACTTAAGAAATAACTTAAAGCTTGGGCATGCTGCTTATTTTCTTCAACAATAAGAACTTTTTTAGGTCCTTTAGTTAATGCTTGTTCCAGCTTTTGGAATATCTGCGCCATATGCTCAAGGGCTACAGGCTTATTTATAAAATCGACCGCCCCCTTTAACAAACTTTCCTTTTTAACCTCAAGAGACGACATGATATGAACAGGAATATGTCGGGTTTTAGGATTCGACTTTAACTCTTCCATTACTTGCCATCCATCTTTAACAGGAAGCTGAATGTCCAATAGAATAGCCAGCGGCTTGTAGTGATTGGCCAGTTCAATTCCAACATCCCCTCTAACGGCTACAATTCCTTTATAATTTCTTTTTCGGGTAAATTTCAAAAGCGTTTTCGCAAATGCAGTATCATCTTCTACAATTAGAATTACTTTATCGTCATCCTTAATATCGTTCCTGTCGTCCTCAACCTCTTGTGGAATATGGTCAACCGTAAACCTTTCAAGAACAATCTCTTTTTGCTTTTCAATAGGAGTAAAAGTATCCGCCTCCTCCACTTCTTCTTTTTTAATTGCAGCCAACCTATCTATGGGTAAAGAGAAAGTAAACTCGCTACCTATATTCTCTTTACTGGTAAGCTCAATTTCTCCTCCTAAAAGTTTCGCTAATTCCCTGCTTATAGAAAGACCTAATCCGGTGCCCCCAAACCTCCTTCTGGTCGAACCATCAGCCTGTTGAAATGCTTCAAATATAAGCCCGAGTTTATCCCCCGGAATACCTATACCAGTATCCGTGACTTTAAACAAGGTAAACATATTTGTATCGTCCCTTTTTACTGTTAATGATACCTTGCCATGATTTGTGAATTTGATAGCATTAGACAGCAGATTCTTTAAAATCTGCTCCAATCGCATTTTATCGGTATTAATGATACCCTTGCTCTCCTCAACATCAATAACCAACTCAAGTCCTTTATTCTTTGCCAATGGTTCAAACAAAGACCGCATATCAGTGACCACCTCATTAACACTAATATCATCGAACTCAAGTTTCATTTTCCCCGCCTCTATTTTGGAGAGGTCAAGTATTTCATCAATAAGCCCCAGCAAACCTTGTCCTGAGCTTTGGATCACATCCGCATACTCCACATATTCCTTATCGAGCTCTTTGTTCTCCGACATCAGCTTTGATAAAAGTAATATTGAGTTTAAAGGAGTGCGCAATTCGTGCGACATATTAGCAAGGAACTCAGATTTATACTTGGTACTTTGCTCCAATTGCTCTGCTTTCTGTTGTATATCCAGATTTCGTTCCTGTATAAGTTGATTTTTTTCTTCCAATAAGCTGGTTCTTTCCTCAAGTTCCTGATTACTTTGCAATAATTCCTCTTGCTGCACCCTCAACTCTTCTTCAGAAGTTTGTATTTTTTGCGTCTGCGCTTCCAACTCGGCATTGAGTCCCTCTAATTCACTATGCTGAGACTGTAACTCTTCGGCCTGAGCCTGGGTTTCCTCTAAAAGCTCTTGTAATTTCTTGCGGTTCTGTGCAACATGTACTGCAATTCCAATATTATGCGAAATACTATTAAAGAACTCCAGTTGCAGGGGTGTATACGTACCCAATGAGCCAAGTTCCATTACCCCAATGGTCTCATTATGCCTGATCACAGGAAAAGCAACAATATTTCGTGGTTTGGTGGTGCCTGTAGCATAGCTAATGGTCATTTCACCTTCAGGGATATCATTGATTAAAATTTGTTTGCCCGATTTAACTACTTGCCCGGCAATACCCTCTCCGGCCCGCAGCCTATCCTTTTCCCTATCTGTTGCCAGCGAATAACTTCCTGCAAGATGCAATTCCGAATCATCTCCTGTCAGATAAAAAGCTGCAACGGTGCTGCTGGTATGTACTATAATGTTCTCAAGAATATCATTAGCAAGCTCCTCTACGCTTTTTTCTCCAACCATTTTATCGTTAAGAGAGGCAATGCCCGATTGGAGCCATTCTTTATCGGCCAAAAGGGCAAAAGAATACTGAAGTGATTCGGCCATTGAATTTAATGACCCCGCTAAACTACCCAGGCCATCTTTTTGTTCCGCGTTCATCCGGATCTCGTAATCGCCATTAGAAATTTGAGCAGCAATGCCTTGTATAACTTCAATCCTATTGTCTATCTCCTCATTCTTATCCTCCAGCTCTTTTTGTAATCGCCTTCTGGTATTAAAATCCGAGGAAACTCTTTTATAGAAAATCACGGTAATTAAAATGGCAAAAAAAGCAGCTATAAGAATTAGAATTGGAGTATAGCCTGCCATTTTATTCATATTAGCAGTCCGCTCATCAAGCAATCTCTTTTCTTCTGCCTGCATTCTTTTAATAACCGCCCTCGACTTATCCATGTACACCTTTCCGTCGAGTAGTTGAGCAGTGCTTACGCTTTCACCTTTACTTTTTAATTCAATAGTTTTGTCAATAATATCTAACCTGCCCTCAATAATTCCTTGTAATTCCTTCGCGTTTTGCTGCTGAAAAGGATTGTCTTTTGTATCTGAACTTATTTTGCTTAAAAGTTCAATTGCGGTTTGCCTTGCCCCATTATAAGGCTCTAAAAAAACCTTATCACCAGTCAGCAAGTACCCTCTTTGTCCCGTTTCTGCATCTTTTAATGTCGATATTACACCATCCAGATTCGTCATAACCTCATTGCTATGCGAAACCAGATCTGCGTTTTGAATCAAGTTCTTTATACTAATAAAGGAAGCAAGTGATGAAATAAAAAGGATCAATAGTGATAGCCCTAAGCCAATTCGTAGATTATTTCTTAAAGATTTTTCTTTCATAAATTAATGTCTTTTAATCCGTTTCAGCGCCAGAATTTACAGGTAAAATGAAATAAAATTCAGAACCCTCGCCAAGCATACTTTTAACCCCAACTTCCCCACCATGCCGTTTTATAATTTCGGCAGAGATGAATAGCCCAATACCCAGTCCTTGAAAGTGTATAGAGGTTTCTTCTACCCTGTAAAATTTATCGAACACAGATTTTTGCTGGTCTGGGGCAATCCCAATCCCAAAATCCCTTACCCCCACATACACCTTATCAGCAATAACATCTACATGAATGTCAATCTCATTCGTTCCGGGAGAGTATTTAATGGCATTTGTTAAAAAATTAATGATCACCTGTTCAATCCTCATTTCATCGGCATAAACTTCAATCCCCACTTTTCCTTTCCTAATGATGTTAAACTCAGGATTAGCCTGCCGTATAATGTCGATTACACTATCCAGTAGATCATCAATTGCAAAATCTTTTTTGTTAAACTTAAGCTTCCCGCTTTCAATTTTTGATATATCCAATAAATCAGCAATAAGTTCATGAAGCTTTTCTAACTGGATTTGTGCTTTTTCAAGATGTTTTTTGACCGTCGGGATATCTCCTTTTTCTACGCTTCTTCCAAGCAATTGCATATACCCTTTAACACTTGTTAAAGGCGTTTTTAATTCATGACTGGCGATACTGATAAACTCATCCTTTTTACGCTCGGCTTGCTTTCTATACTCTATTTCATCAAGTAATGCCTTTTGAATTTCAATCAGCTTCCTGCTCTGCTCATAGATGCGGTAAAACGTTTTTACCTTTAAAAGCAAAATATCCATATCAACGGGCTTGGTAATATAATCGAGCCCGCCAGAAGAATAACCCCTGGTAATAAATTTTAGTTCTTTATTTACAGCAGATAAAAATATTATAGCTGTTTCTTTAGCTTTACTGTACCCTGAAATGGCTTCTGCTACCTCAAAGCCATCCATCCCAGGCATTTGCACATCCAAAATAATCAGGACATATTCGTTCTTAAGAACTTTTTTTAAAGCTTCTTCGCCTGAGGATGCTGTATCAACTTCAAAATTATGCCTTTCAAGAACCCTTTTTAAAGAGATAAGGTTCTCTGGCGTGTCATCTACAATTAATATCATTATTAAAGGGGAATAAGCTTCTAAATAGCATTAGCAAAAATAATTTGTATAATAGTTTCGTCCTAAAGTTATACAACTCTGGAGAATATTAAGCGTTTAAACTTATTATTTATAGTTGTTTTGAACTAAAAGTATCCCCTTGATTAATATCTCCAGTCTCAAACCCTTTTTTAAACCAATACATTCTTTGTGCAGATGTACCATGAGTAAATGCATCCGGAACAACCTCTCCCTGAGCTTGTTTCTGCAATTTATCATCACCTATTGCATTCGCTGCGTTTAAAGCTTCGTCAATATCTCCCTCTTCTAATTTAAAGTCTTTTAAGTTTTGAGCATGATGAGCCCATAAGCCTGCAAGAAAATCTGCCTGTAATTCCAATTTAACAGACAACCGGTTGTACTCAACCTCACTTACCTGTCCTCTGGCCTTTTGCAATTTATCAGAAATGCCCAATAAATTCTGAACATGATGGCCAACCTCATGAGCAATTACATAAGCTTGTGCAAAATCACCGGCAGCGCCAAATCTGTCCTTTAAATCCTGATAAAAGGACAGGTCAATATATACTTTATGATCTCCTGGGCAATAGAATGGTCCAACCGCCGAACTTGCATTTCCACAGGCTGACTGTACCATATTGGTAAACAAGACCATTCCTGGCTTCTCGTATTCCCTCCCCAGGCTTTGAAATTGCTGCTCCCAAACTTGGTTTGTAGACTCAAGAACGCCATCCACAAACTTACCTTCTGCATCAGTCGGGTCTCCTTGTTTACCCTCAGATTGTGTAACATTATTTACAGGCAACTGACTTACCAGACCTGTTAAATCTTTTCCGAAGAGAAGACCTAAAACTACAATGATAATACCAACGCCACCACCAATGGTGCCCCCACTCATACCTCTTCTATCGTCGATATTACCACTTCCTTTTCCGAACCACTGCATAAATTTATTTTTTAATTTGATAAGACAAGAATCCGAGACAATTGTCATACCAAATTACAAAATAATTAGCTAAACGCAGTTAATGCATTCTTTATTCTTTGCACAGTTTCCGCTGCACCTAAAGCAAGGGCTATATCAAATACTCCGGGACCGAATTTACCGCCAACAAGCATTATTCTAAGTGGAAGCATTAATTCTCCTGGTTTAAATTGATGTGTTCCTGCTAATTCTTTAAATTTCTCTTCTAACTCTATAGCAGTGGCATTATCTGTAACCAATAAGGCAAAAGCATCAAAAAATGCCGCCTTTTCTGCCGTCCACTTTGGCTTTACCGCAGCCAGGTCATATTCGGCAGGGGCCACAAAAAAGTAAATAGCCTGAGTAACAAAGTCGCTCAACAAATGACATCTGTCTTTAACCAAATCAATTACTTTCAGCAAGTAAGCATCGTCTTCAAGTACAACCCCTTGATCCGCAAATGCTGCTTTTACTGTAGGTAATAATTTTTGGGCATCAGCTTTTTTAATCCATTCATGGTTATACCATTTGGCTTTTTCAAAATCAAATTTTGCTCCGGCCTTGCTTATGCGCTCAACCGAGAACTTATCAATTAATTCAGCTAAAGAAAACAATTCCTGGTCTGTACCATCGTTCCAGCCCAACATCGCCAATAAATTCACAAAAGCTTCGGGCATAAACCCAAGTTCTTTAAATCCTTTGGTTAAATCACCAGTTTTTGGATCAGTCCAGTTTTGTGCATAAACCGGGAAACCTAATCTGTCGCCATCGCGCTTACTTAGTTTTCCATTGCCATCAGGTTTTAATATCAATGGCAAATGAATCCATTGAGGCATTATATCTTCCCACCCAAGGTAACGCCATAATAAAATATGTATGGGAGCTGACGGAAGCCATTCCTCTCCTCTAAAAATATGACTAATTTCCATTGCCTTATCATCCGCCACAACGGCTAAGTGATACGTTGGCATGCCATCGGCCTTTAATAAAACTTTATCGTCAACTAAATTTGTATCAAAACTTACATGCCCCCTAATCAGATCTGTAAAAGAAACCAGTTCGTCTTTAGGCATTTTAATACGCACAACATGCGGGGTGTTATTGGCTAAAAGTTCAGCCACTTCATTTTCGCTTAGCGTAAGTGAATTGCGCATTCCTTCGCGTGTTGCCAATCCGTAAGTAAAATTAGGAATCTCCTTACGTTTTGCATCCAGTTCTTCCGGGGTATCAAAAGCATAGTAAGCATAACCATCAGCAATTAATTGATCTGCATACTGTTTGTAGGTCGCTTTGCGCTCACTTTGACGATACGGACCAAATCCCCCGCCTTTCTGCGGGCTCTCGTCCGGCGACATCCCACACCATTCCAAACAAGAAACAATGTATTCTTCTGCTCCCTCAACAAAACGTGTCTGATCGGTATCTTCAACACGCAAAACAAACGTTCCATTGTGTTTTTTAGCAAACAGATAATTAAACAAAGCGGTACGTACACCACCTAAATGCAGCCCTCCTGTCGGACTAGGGGCAAATCTTACTCTTACTTTCTTTTCCATAATAACACTGCAAAGATATATTTTTGTAATTTGCCTTTTTCATAATCTATGAATCCTTACGAGAAAAAACGACGATGGAAGTTCTTTTTGCTGTTCTTTGCCATTATTATTGGAGCAGCATCTGTATTTTATAGTGACTTCTTTGTTAAAAAAATGGAGCGGGAGGAACAATTACAGCTTCAGCTTTATGTAAAAGTAACAGAGCAATCACTGGTCATGTACGATGATGACCGCTATACCAGTTTGATAGAGCTCATCAGAACCAATACAAAGCTTCCGGTTATCATGACTGATTCCACAAAGATGGAAATCCTTAGTTTTCAGGGGCTGGATTCGACTAAAACAAATTACGATCTCGAAAAAAAGGCAAACGTAACCTACGATCCTGCCTATTTCGCACGTGAATTAAGAACCATGAAAAAACAGCATCCACCTACTCCAATTACCGGGCTGGATGGCACCCGATGGTGGATTTTCTATAAAGATTCGCCTACCCTAACACAGCTTCGTTACTTTCCTTATATACAATTAGGCGTAATTGCCCTATTCCTGCTTACAGCGTATGTAGCTTTTAGTTCTGCTCGTAAGGCAGAGCAAGACCAGGTATGGGTGGGTATGGCTAAGGAAACCGCACATCAACTGGGCACCCCTATATCTTCTCTCATGGCATGGGTTGAGTTGATAAAATCGAGATTCGATGCCGAAGACGATCCGCTCATTGCCGAAATGGAAAACGACATTAAACGTCTCGAAGTAATTACCGATCGTTTTTCAAAAATAGGCTCCAAACCAATTGTAGAAGACCACGTGGTATACACCGTTATCTATAATTTTGTGGAGTACTTTAAATTGCGCACATCAGACAAAATCATTTTTACCATTAGCGGCGATGAGCAGGTACGTGCATTATTGAACGTTCCATTATTTGATTGGGTAATAGAAAATTTACTTAAAAATGCGGCTAATGCCATCGAAAACGAAGGCACAATTACCATAAATATCATCGAAAATCTGACCAAAGAAGAGGTCTTTATTGATGTAACTGATACCGGAAAAGGAATTGCCAGATCTAAATTTGATGCAGTTTTCCAACCCGGCTATACAACCCGAAAACGGGGATGGGGCTTAGGGCTATCTCTAACCAAACGTATTATAGAGAACTATCATAGCGGACAAATATTCGTTAAAGAATCTGAATTAGGTAAAGGCACAACATTTCGTATCGTTTTAAAAAGCAGTATCACTTATGAACCGACCTCAAACACATGAGTACCCCGCCTGGGGTGAAACATACATTAAGCTTGTAGGCGAAGATGTAGTTGAATTACTGGAAAAACAAGCCATAGAATTTCCAGATTTTATAAACTCGTTAATAGAAAAGGCAGATTACGCCTATGCCCCCGGGAAATGGACCATCAAAGAATTGATTGGCCATATTATTGATACCGAGCGTGTATTTGTATATCGGCTAATGTGCTTTGCCCGTGGAGAACAACATGCACTTCCCGGTTTTGAAGAAGATGACTATGTAGCAAACGCCCATTTTTCAGACAGGAGCTTACTGAGCCTTTCAGAAGAATTTGCGCATTTACGTAAGTCCAATCTTTATTTAATAAATTCGCTTACAGAAAAAGAGCTTAACAGAAGCGGAACA
>NZ_CAMLHF010000074.1 GCF_946479715.1 uncultured Pedobacter sp.
CTGCTTACTTTTTGGTTCTGAAAACATGCGCTGAAACATTGATGTGAGATTGGCAGATGCCACATAAACTTCTTTTCTGGCTACCTTATAATTAGTTAGGTCTGTAACCTGCTCTGAATAAAACAGCTTAACCTGTTCAAAGTATTTTATGTTAGCCGTTAGTGTTTCCATCATCGCCTCCTTGAGCTTTTCATACTCCCAATTTGGAAACAATGAGTAGCTGGCTAGCATAGCTATGCCAGATCCTATTAACGTGTCGTAGATTCTTTCGCGGGCCAGGGAAAGACCACCAAGACCAAGGAAATCAAACAATACCAATATATAGGGCGTCATGAACAGAACGCTTACCACATAATTTTTGCGCTGAAAGCTGTAACAGCCAATCATACATATCAGTAATATCACAAACAGGGTGTTTTTATCGTCGATGTAGACCAATATCCCCATACCAATGAAAGCACCAATTACAGTACCTATCAGACGCTCTATATTTCTCTTTTTTGCTAAACTAAAGCCCGGTTTAGATATTACAAGTATGGTTAAA
Organism: uncultured Pedobacter sp.; assembly: GCF_946479715.1. The sequence continues at coordinate 545 of NZ_CAMLHF010000074.1, forward strand.
AGTATCCAATAGCTATGAGAGAAACTTAGTGATTTTGCAACAATAAAGCCGATGAGCATTACAATGGCAACGCGTAATGAATGCCTGAAAGTTGAGGAGTTAAAGGTTATGTTTTCAAGTAACAGCTTAAAATCGATGTTTTGCCTTGTAACGAATCTTTCTACCTCAATTTTACGTGGTTTAAGGTTCTTTTTCTCGCTTTTATTAAAATATCCATTGATGGTTTTAATTCTGGATAAAATATTTTCTATGTTTACCTCTATATTCTTTAAAGCAATGATACCTAGCGTGTTGTATTTGTTGTCCGTGTTATTAACTTCAAGTGCAGTAATTTCATTTTTTAACTTAGCAACGTCTTCAATTAGTGAGGTGGGTAGGCTAGGGGTGCTTCCTGTTTTTAAGGAGAAGGCGATATCATCCAGTTCATCGGCTATTTTTATAATTACAGATTCGTAATGTATCAAAATTCCTGAAGCGTCGAATTGTTCATGAAGTTGCTTGTAATTGTAATAGGTAGACATTACTTGCTCGAAGAGGTCGACCATATCAACAAAAACCAATAGGAGGAACCTGCCTTCGGGGGTTGTCTCTCTAACTATTTCTCTAGTTTTAAATAAAACTTCTCTAACAGCGTCTTGTTTTTCATGAACGGTAACTTGCAGTTGAAGTAAATCGGCATAATTATCGTCGTAATCAGTATTTTGACGATAAAATTTCGCTTTAGCCCTTAAAAATTCACTAACAGAGTGGATTGAGTCGCTAAGGGTCTGCTGAACAATTCTATATGGTCTTAATCTGTAAAAAAAATAGCTGAGTAGCGTATACCAAATGCTGCCGGCAAAGATAAGTAAAGCAGAAAACAGAACTTCAGTCCACGGTCTGATATCGTCAATACTCAGTACCATGACCAATAATGCAGCAGTTCCAATTGAAGCAGCTCTTAAACCGTACAGAAAGAACATGGAGAAAATAAAGCTGAAGGCAGCGATAACAATTCCTGTGAAATAAATATTACTGTTGGTAAGCCCGACAATTATAAATATTAATGTAATTAAAACGGTAGTAATTAACATGGCATTTCTGCGATGTATAATTGGTCCAGGAGAATCAACAACGCTTGCACATAAAGCTCCCAATGATAAAGTCATACCGTATTGAAGCATTCCAAACTGAGCTAAAATTAAGGAAGGGCAAAGTACACCGAATGTAATTCTCAGGCCGTCAGCAAAATAAGTGCTAAGCAGGAAATCATGAATACTTCTAATGGGACGATCAAACATATTGCAAATTTAGCAGATCAAATACCAATAATTTGACAATTTTTAAAACTATGTATCAGCAAAATCACTTATTGCAAAATAATAAAAAAACTGATATGACGCGCGTACAAATAATATTATATATAAGTCATATAATTAATATTATGTTAAGTAGTAAATTACACATCTCTCCTCTGAGGGATGTTATTGCTTTAAAACTCTTCTAATTTGGATTTAAGTTCTTGAACTTTATCCAGCTTGTTTTTACGTGTATAGATTTCTATTAGCAGCTGGACCGTGGGTTTATCATTCTGATTGATCTCATGAGCTTGCAATAATGCAACTTCAGATCTGTTGATAAATGATGTAAATTTCTGATTTTTATCGGCACTTGCTGATTTTAACGCTTCATTAGCAGATTGTATGTAAGCAACGCCTAATTGGTATAAGGCATCAAAATAATTCTCGTCGATAACTAATGCTTTATTATAAGCCAATTCTGCTGTGCCTAAGCCAGAATTATTTTGGTATAGGTAACCATATAGGAAATAAAGTAATTTGTTGGCTGTGTCAGTCTTAAGTGTATTCTCAATAACTTTTATTGCTTCAGCATATTTTTCGTTATCAAGTAATAAGTTGATGTAATTGTTGGTCAAATTAACATCTCCGGCATTTACTCTGATTCCGTCTTCAAGCGTTTTGATTGCCTGATCGGTTTCAAATTTTGATGTGTATATATTGGCTAGATTTTGAAATATTGCGGGATTTCTTGCTCCGTTTTCTTTTGCTCTTTTAAAATATTCAAGTGCATTGTCGAAACCTCTGATATTTTGAGCAGCTAATGCAGTATTAACGGCTAAAGTAGTATCCTTTGGGAAAAAATCACTTACTTCTTTTAATAAGCCAAAGGCCGTTGTGAAGTCATTCTTAGCGAAAGCTGCATTTGCCTTTTCCTGCTTTTTGATATTAATATTGTATATAGATGCCTCTATTAAGTGCGTATTTGTTTGAAACTTATCCAATCTTTTAGCTGAATCGATTGCTTCTATGGCTAAACCATAATATTTATCTGAATTACCTTCATTTGGATCCGTGATAGCTACATATGAACTTAAGTAAGCTTTAATTGCCCAAGTTTCAGGCCATTTCTTTGTTTTCTTATCATTCTGTGCAGCTTCGCTCGCTTTTATCCCTTCCCCTATTATCCCCAATTGTGCATTAGCATCTTGCTTATTGTTTATAGCCATTTGCAATTTACCTACGCTATTTCTTGCTATTAGAAGTTGACTTTTTTGAGAAAAAGCCAAATTACAAGTTGTTACAACTAAAAATATAGTACCAATAAAAGATATCTTACTCATAATACAAACTTAAAAAAAAAGAGGGATAAATCTATCCCTCTTTTCATTTTCAAAAATTTTGAATGTGCCTATTTTAATTCAGCCAGTCTTTTCTTTATGGCTTCGTAGTTAACATTATCATTTTTAAAAGCATAGATAATAGCTAAATTTTCCAAAGTATTTACATGTTTTGGATCTATATCAAGTGCTGCTTTATAGTAAGGAATCGCCTGATCTATGAATTTAGTCATTTTAGTGCCCAACTCACTAAATTCTTTAGTTTTCTTAGGATCTAAAGCATTTCTTTGAGTTTGGATAGCAAGTGCTTGTTTATAGTAAGTGTCACCCAATAGCGATTGGTAGTTTGCGTTTTTAGGCTCTTTTGCTACCAATTTACCAAGCATTTCCTGTGATTTAGCAATATCTCCTCTTTTTAAATAAATGTCAGTTTCAACACCGATAAAATAAGGATCATCAGGATATTTAGCAGATGCTTCTTTTAGTATAGTTAAACCTGCAACGCTATCTTTTATATCATCAAAAGTAGTTTTGATGATATCATTATAAAGCATTTTAGAATCTTTATAGTTCAGCTCAATAGCTCTTTTAAAGTTTCTAACTACTTCTGGGTAGTTTTTTGCTTCTTTAGCCACAACACCAGCATTGATAAACATAGCTGTATCGTTAGGGTTTTTAGCAGTTACCTCATTAAATGCTGCTAAAGCTCCAGCGAAATCTTTCTTTTGGTAAGCGTAGATTCCTCTGTTTCTCATTGCATCCTGAATAGTTAGTCTGGCATTTTCAATATTTTCTTTTTCATTGCCTTTAGTGTCTAATGCTTTAGCTTTTTCTACCGCTTCTTCAGCAATTTTTTGATTTGCAGATGAATTAGCAGCGTCTAATGAATCTACCAACGCAATTCTTGAAGCAAATAATGCTCTGTATGACCAAGATTCAACCAGGTCTTTAGATTTCTCATGGGCAATTGCTTTATCTGTATGTGCCAACCCTTCGTTAAGAGTTTTTAAATTGTCAGCCAAAGTTTTGTCTTTGTTTAAAGACAAAAGCGCCCATTGTTTTTTAGCAGCTTCAATTTCACTCTTTTGTGCATTAGCAAGTGTGGCAACACCTACAAATAATAAACTAAAAAGTATCTTTTTCATTTTATTTAATATATGTTCAACAATTTGATTTTTAATCTTCGGTTTCTTCTTCCGCATCGTCGCCAGTCTCCTCTTCGCTAGCTTCTTCTGTAGTATCCTCGTCAGGAGCAGCTTCAAGAGCTTCACCGTCTACCACAATATGGCTTTCAGCTGTTTCTTCCACTTCTTCGTCATCGTGATCAATTTTGGCCACTGAAGCAATCTCATCGTTACCTTTTAAGTTAATTAAACGAACACCCTGTGTTGCTCTACCCATTACTCTTAGTTCGCTAACCACAATTCTAATAACGATACCTGATTTATTGATGATCATTAAGTCATCAGCATCAGTTACATTTTTAATTGCAACAAGCGCTCCGGTTTTTTCAGTAACGTTAATGGTTTTAACACCCTTACCACCCCTATTTGTAACACGATAATCTTCGATGTCGGTACGTTTACCATAACCTTTTTCTGATACAACAAGAACAGTAGCTCCTGGATCATTAACAGCAATCATGCCAACTACTTCATCGTTTTCATGAGCGAGGGTTACACCGCGAACACCAGTTGCAGTTCTTCCCATTGGTCTAACCTTTTCTTCGTTGAAGCGAATTGCCCTTCCAGAGCGCAATGCCATAACAATTTCACTGGTTCCGGTGGTTAAACTTGCTTCAAGTAACTGATCTCCTTCATTGATGTTAATCGCGTTGATGCCGTTAACTCTAGGTCTTGAATATGCTTCCAAAGAAGTTTTCTTGATTGTTCCTTTTTTGGTACACATGATAATGTAGTTATTTTCAAGGTACTCCTGATCTTTAAGGTTTTTAACCTTAATAAAGGCTTTAATCTTTTCCTCTTTAGGGATATTAATAATGTTCTGGATTGCTCTTCCTTTACTTAATCTGGATCCTTCCGGAATTTCATATACTCTTAGCCAGAAACAACGACCTGTCTCTGTAAAGAACAACATGTAGTTATGGTTTGATGCAATTAGCATATGTTCAATGAAATCTTCATTTCTTGAGTCGCTACCTTTTGAACCTTTTCCACCCCTACCTTGAGTACGGTATTCTGTTGCCGGAGTACGTTTGATATAACCTTCATGAGAAATGGTAATTACTACGTCTTCATCTTCGATGAAGTCTTCCATGCTCATGTCTTCTGCAGAGTGTACGATTTGAGTTCTACGCTCATCACCGTATTTTTCTCTCATTTCGGTCAATTCCTCAGTGATGATCTGCATACGTTTACCTTCATCATCTAAAATAGATTGTAGGTATTCTATAGTTTTCATTAACTCGTTGTACTCATCTTTAATTTTATCACGCTCCAGACCAGTTAACCTGCGGAGTGTCATATCAAGAATAGCTCTGGCTTGAATGTCACTTAATCCAAATTTCTCCATTAAGCCTACTCTGGCTTCCTCAGGAGTATCTGAACTACGAATCAAGTTAATTACTTCATCTAAATGATCAAGTGCAATTAACAAGCCTTCTAAGATGTGAGCACGTTTTTTTGCTTCGGCCAATTCAAACTTGGTTCTGCGGATTACTACTTCGTGACGGTGCTCAACGAAATATTGAATCAAGTCTTTTAGATTTAATAATTGCGGCCTGCCTTTAACAAGCGCAATGTTATTTACACTAAATGAAGTTTGTAGCGCAGTTTGCTTGAATAGGTTGTTTAGTACGATTGAAGCGTTTGCATCACGTTTGATTTCGTAAACAATACGGATACCGTCTTTATTGGACTCATCCTTAATGTTTGAAATACCTTCAATTTTTTTCTCTCCAACAAGTTCAGCAGTACGCTCAATCATCATTGCCTTATTAACCTGGTAAGGTATTTCGGTTACAATAATGGTTTCGCGGTCTTTTGTAGTTTCAATTTCTGCTTTAGAGCGCATTACAATACGACCTCTACCTGTTTCAAAAGCTTCCTGAACACCTGCATAGCCATAAATAATAGCTCCTGTAGGAAAATCAGGTGCTTTAATATGCTTCATTAATTCAGGAATAGTAATGTCGTTATTTTCGATATAAGCTATTGTTGCATTAATTGCTTCAGTAATGTTATGAGGAGGCATATTTGTAGCCATACCCACTGCAATACCTGATGATCCGTTGATCAATAAGTTTGGAACTTTTGATGGAAGAACTGTTGGTTCTTGTAATGAATCATCAAAGTTCAACTGGAAATCTACAGTATCTTTATTGATATCGGCAAGCATTTCCTCTGCAATCTTCTGGAAGCGGGCCTCTGTATAACGCATTGCTGCTGGAAAGTCACCATCAATTGATCCAAAGTTACCCTGTCCTTCAACCATTAAATAACGTAAGCTCCATTCCTGAGCCATCCTTACCATAGTATTGTAAACAGAAGCATCACCATGCGGGTGATACTTACCCAGCACCTCACCTACAATACGTGCAGATTTTTTATATGGTTTGTTGTTTGTTAATCCCAGATCGAGCATACCATATAACACGCGGCGGTGTACAGGTTTTAATCCATCACGTACATCAGGTAGAGCCCTTGATACGATAACCGACATCGAATAATCGATGTAAGCTGATTTCATTTGCTCGTCAATATCGATCCTTATTATTTTGTCGTTTTCTTGATTTTCTAAATCTTCTGCCATAAATATTAATGTTCCTTAAGAACGATTTAAATGTGGTATTCTTATAACCTTGCGAAGCTAATAAAAAAAGCGCCATTAAGGCGCATTGTGGAAAAATTTTAACGTAAAAATTAGGCTATTATTAAGCCCATTCTATACCTTTTTTAAGCTTACTTAAAGTATAGGATTCTTCGCTATCTGGAAGTGTTTGATGATTGTAGATCCATTTGGCTATAGGTGGTAAACTCATTAAAATAGATTCAATTCTGCCATTGGTTTCGAGACCAAATTTTGTTCCTGCATCATACACCAAATTAAATTCAGCATACCGGCTTCTACGCAGGTATTGCCATTCTTGTTGTTTCTCGTCAAATTCCTTATCTCTGTTTCTGTCAATTAGTTCTGTATAAGCAGGAATAAATGTATTACCAACTGCTATGGAAAAATCAAGAATCTGATCAAAGGATAAACCTGTATTTTCAGGTTTTAATCGGTCGTAAAAAATACCCCCAACTCCCCTGGTTTCTTCACGGTGTTTGATAAAGAAATAATCATCGGCATGAGCCTTAAATTTAGGGTAAAAGGAAGTGTCAAATTCGTCGCAGGTATGCTTTAGAAGATGGTGAAAATACCGTGCGTCGGTATCGATAATATAGTGTGGGGTTAAATCTATCCCTCCGCCAAACCATCTTGTTTCATCATCCATTTCAAAATACCTGATATTCATATGAATTATAGGTACAAAAGGATTATTTGGGTGCATTACGATTGATACGCCGGTAGCAAAAAAGTCTTCGCTATCAACCTTAAAGGCTTTTCTAACGGATTCTGGTAGCTTACCATGTACTGCAGAAAAGTTAACGCCACCCTTTTCAATAACATTACCATGTTGCATTATGCGTGTGCGACCACCGCCGCCACCATCTCTATTCCAAATCTCTTCTTCAAATTTAGCTTTGCCGTCTGCCAACTCCAGGCTTTTGCAAATCTGATCCTGAATTTGCTGATAAGCCGCTACTACTCTATCTTTAAACACCATTTCTTTAAAACTATACACGCAAAGTTAACCTTAATAAAAAGGCATCATTCCTTTAATTTTCAGATAGTACATTTTTTTGACACTACTCCTCCTCGAAGTTCAAATCACGGCCATAAGTCTCATCTAAATTATACAAACCGATGTATGCAAGTCCTACTGTTAATACTGCCAGACAAAGTGCTGCGTTAATAATTCCCATTCTTACCACTAAAAACTGAAATAAAAGCGTAACCAGGATCAGCGACCCTCTTACCATGTTTGGAACGCTGGTAGTTACAGTGGCACGTAGGTTTGTTCCAAATTGCTCTGCTGCAATAGTTACAAATACAACCCAATATCCTGTGAATAAACCAAAAAATACGCATAATATATAAAAGCCAGTGGCGGTCCATCCTGTGTTTAACAGATATACCAGCATGGCGCAAAATGTTAAGGTGATAAAGATAAAAACGATCTTTTTACGTGTTTTGAAAAGCTGGCTTAAAGCGCCACTTAAGAAATCGCCTAATGAAATCCCTATATAAGTAAACATTACACCTTTTCCGTTGTCGAGAACATCCACTGCGTTCAATGCTTTTCCAAATTCAGGGGCAATACCAACCAGAATACCTACTACAAACCATAGTGGTATAGCGATAAGGATGCAGCTTAGGTATTTAGATAAACGTTTCCAGGGATAAAATAACATAAAGAAATTTCCTTTGGTAACTTCTTTTTTAGACATTTTTTCGAATAATCCAGATTCAAAAACACCAAATCTTAAAAGCAACAGCACAATGCCAAGGCCTCCCCCAACAAAAAATGCTGTTCTCCACTCAAAAAGATCTCCCACTATATATGCTGCAACAGCACCCATAAGGCCAATTCCGGCCACCAACATGGTTCCGTATCCCCTCTTTTCTTTACTCATACTCTCACTTACAAGCGTAATACCGGCACCGAGTTCTCCAGCTAAGCCTATTCCCGCAATAAATCTTAATGCTGCATATACCGGAATGCTTGTAGCAAACCCGTTAGCAATATTGGCCAGCGAATACATGATTATTGAACCAAAAAGTACAGATAACCTACCTTTCTTGTCTCCGAGAACACCCCAGAATATACCTCCAATAAGTAGCCCTGCCATTTGCCAATTCATCAGATACAGGCCGGTTTCGGTAATTTTATCTGTTGGAACCCCTAATGACGATAAGCTTTTGTTTTTGATAATAAGGAATAAAAGAAGGTCGTATATATCTACAAAATATCCTAGCGCGGCCACCAGGATTAAAAAAAATACACTTCTATTCTGTTTGCTGTTAATCATACAAAGTTTGTTTGGTTGCTGAAAATACAAACAAATTTTATTTCTGATAACACATTTTAATAAAAAAAACACGTATCGAAGCATTTAGCCCCGATACGTGTTTGAATTATTGCTCGTTCTTTACCTAAGATTTCTATTACTAAGGTTTTATAGTTGTATCTGGTGGTAATTTAGTTGTGTCAGCCGGAACTGTTTTAGCAGTATCCACAGGTTTCATTGTTGTATCTGTCGAGGTGCTATCTGAAGTACCTGATACATTCTTCGTTGAATTGCATGCTGAAGTGGCTATTATTACCGAGCCCGCAAAAGCAAGACTTAAAATTAACTTTTTCATAGGATTGTTTTTATATAAGTACTGGACAATCAACAAGGCCAATCCATAAAAGTTTTAAATAATTTAAAACTGATTAATTAAAGACACAAAAAAAGGCCTTCCTGTTTTACCAGAAAAGCCTTTAAAAAATTAATTATTATTTATTTTTTAGGCATCAGAACACCGTCTATTACATAAGTTACACCATTGCTGGAAATTACATCTGGAATGGTGATTTTTGCATCGTTAACCCACCATTCACCGTTTTTTTCTGTTAGCTTAATTTTCTGACCCTGAACAGTTGTAAGCTCCATTCCATTCTTTAAATCGGAAGATTTGTAGCTACCTGCAACTACATGATAAGTTAGTACACTGGTAAGATCTTTTTTCATTTCAGGTTTCAATAAATTATCAACTGCACCTGCAGGTAATTTAGCAAAAGCTTCGTTGGTAGGCGCAAATACCGTAAATGGGCCTGTTCCGCTAAGTGTTTCAACTAGTCCGGCTGCTTTTACAGCTGCAACCAATGTAGTGTGATCGCTAGATCCTAAAGCATTTTCTACAATATTTTTAGATGGAACCATCATGGCACCGCCAACTTTAACTCCATTTTCGGTAGCCATGGTTGTGTCAACAACGGAAGTATCCATCATTGAACTATCATTCATTGTATCGGCAGTTTTAGAAGAATTACAAGCTGAAACAAGAGCCAGTAGTGCCATACCTGCGGTTAAACTTAAAAATTGCTTTTTCATAAAATTTAGTTTTGTTGTTTAGATTTTCGTTTTATTTAACATATAAACGAGAATAACAACAAAGCAGATTTTTATTGATGCATTTTTAATTTATCAAGCAATTCAGGCGAAACATTTTCGGCGTAAGCCCCGTAAGCATCAATTAATACCCCTTTTAAATTACCTACCGGAGATGATATGGCGTAGATCACTGCACTATCGTCCGGGTCGTTCATGCCTTCAAATCTGTAAAACTCATCAATCTCAAATTCCTCGGGCATCAACCTCATATCAATTGCTTTGCACTCTAGAAAGTCTGAGTTAAGCGTAAAATCGTATTCATAACCTCGCTTCTCAAGGTCAGACACAGCTGCTGTAAGGGTATCGTATATATACATACTCTAATTTACTAAAAATTTACTTTATCCTGCCACATAAAATTTCATAGTTCAATAAACTTTCTGATATTTAAGCATCATGGTTGTATCAGAGAAAACCCTTAAGTGGGGATTGTGCTTGTACCCCCCTATGCTGTTCCAACGCATATGGGTTAAAAGATTTCATAAAGGGTTTAGAGGAGTTGATGTAAAAATTAACAAGAGTATCTTTAATAAGAATTATAACGGTTCTATATTTGGAGGTACAATATATGCTGCAACTGATCCATTTTATGCATTACTTTTTGATCAGCTGCTTCAAAGAGAGGGATTTAAGGTAAGGGTTTGGCTAAAAAGTGCTTCAATACAGTATTTAAAACCCGGCCGGGGCAATTTATATTTTACTATAACAGTTACGGATGATATGCTGAATGAGGCCATTGAGGCTTTAAATACTTCAGGGAAATTTGTAAAGGCTTACCCGATGGAAATAACCAATACCGAAGGTGAAGTATGTGCCACCGTGTTAAACGAAGTCTACGTTCGCAACCTTCATCAGGGCGAACAACCACGAATAGCTTATTAAATATTACCATTCGCTTAAGAACATATTGAAATGAATATCAGGAAACTAATTTTGCAAGGCGAAGGAACTACACTGGATTTCAAAAAGACGATTACAAACAACGAAAAGATAGCTAAGAGTCTGGTTGCATTTGCTAATAATAAAGGCGGCCAATTGCTTATTGGCGTGGCCGATGACGGCAGTATTAAAGGTGTGAAGTCTGAAGATGAAGAGCGTTATATGATCACCAAATCTGCTCATCAGTTCTGTAAACCTGCAATAGAACCTGAATTTGAGGAAATATACATTGATGATAAATTAGTACTGGTTGTAAAAATCGCCGAAAGTGACACCAAACCTCATTATGCGCTTGATGAAAATAAAAAATGGTGGGTTTATTATCGGGTAAATGATAAAAGCATTTTAGCCAGCAAGATCATCGTTGATGTGATTAAAAAAAGTAGTAAAGCCAATGGCCAGCTAATTACTTATACAGAGCAGGAAAAGAAATTATTTGAGCATCTTAGTCTTGAAGGCCGAATAACGCTTAAGCAGTTTAGTAAGCTTACACGCAGCTCCTACCGGCAGGCTCAAAAGATATTGGTAAGCTTAATTCTGAGCGGCGTTATAAAGCCCCACACGTCAGATAAGGAAGAGTTTTTTACCACAGTATAATCTACACTCGCTTGGTTATCTGAACATCATTATTTCGAACAATCGAGATAAAAGGTGGCTATGTTTTCATAAATCACAACAAAATAACCGACTTTTGCTAAAATGTTGAATACCTTATACGCTAAGTACAAACCTTATTATTCTGATAATTTACGATTGGCAATGCCTATTGTTGTTTCTCAGTTGGGCCATACCCTTGCCCACCTGGCAGACAGTGTTATTGTTGGTCATTTTGCAGGTACAATTCAACTCGCTGCTGTATCTTTGGTGAACAGTCTGTTTATGCTTATCCTGGTTTTAGGTATGGGAATAGCCTATGGATTAACACCACTGATAGCCCAGGAAAACGGACGTAAAAACTATGATGAATGTGGCAAGTTGCTTTCAAATAGCTTAATTATAAATTTCTCTATTTCGTTATTGCTGTATGCCTTTGTTCATTTAGGCACTTTATTGGTAATAGACCATATAGGTCAGTCGCCCGAAGTTGTTGCTTATGCGAAACCGTATCTGGGCTTACTTGGTTTCTCTATTATTCCATTAATGATATTTCAAACTTTTAAACAGTTTGCCGAAGGATTAGGTTTTACAAAACAAGCCATGTTTGTCTCTATCTGGGGTAATGTGATTAATATTGTTTTAGGGGTAATTTTTGTTAAGGGTATGTTTGGCATAACCCCGATGGGAGTAAAAGGCGTTGGCTTAAGTACTTTGATAGATCGTACGGTTATGGCTATTGTAATGACTATATATGTCTTAAGATCACCTATATTCAAAGTTTATATTAAACAATTTAAAATCAGCTTTTTTGATAAAATAAGAGCACTGAAAATTGTAAAAATTGGCGCGCCGGTTGCACTGCAGTATTCCTTTGAAATCAGTGCCTTTAGCGGCGCAGCTATATTGATTGGAACCATAGGTGCTGTTGAACAAGCTGCTCATCAGGTGGCGATAAACCTAGCTTCTATTACCTATATGATGGCAAGTGGAATTGCCTCAGCGGCTACTATTAAAACAGGTAATAACTTTGGAAAAAGCAATTTTAAAGACCTTAGGCAATCGGCCATTGCAAGTTATCACGTAATACTCTTGTTTATGACTGTTACTGCCTTGTTTTTTGTTCTGGCGAATAACTTGCTGCCCTTTCTGTATACTGAAGATAATGCTGTAATCAGTATTGCAGCTCAGCTACTTATTATTGCTGGATTTTTTCAATTGTTTGATGGTACACAGGTAGTTGGTTTAGGAGTTTTAAGAGGTATTGGAGATGTGAATGTTCCTACCATCATTACCTTCATTGCCTACTGGGTAATTGGTATTCCGTTGGGTTACTTCCTTGGTATAAAGCTCGACATGGGTGTTAATGGTATTTGGTACGGGTTAACGTTTGGATTGCTTACTGCCTCTATCCTATTGTTTATCAGGTTTCAAAATAAGACCAGAATTTTGCTTGCTACGGTATCTGGGTAAATAAAAAAATAAAAATTTTGTTTATTCATTAAGTTGAGCTAATATTGTCGACTAATTCGATAGATTTAATATATAGGCAGATAATAATGAGTATACGCGAAAACCAGATTAGAATTGCCGTTAGCAATAAATTACAAGAAAAGAAGTGGAAGCGGATAGCTTATATATGTCTATTTATACTGACAGCCTTGTTTATCGGCATTGCTATTTATAATAATGTTACTTATCAGGATGCGCTGGCATTTGGCGAAGAATTATACTCACAGTTAGACGATAAGTTTCTATGGATGCTTGTTGTTGGTTTTATGGCTCAAATGGTTGACGGTGCTTTAGGAATGGGCTATGGCGTAATTTCTACTACCCTCTTGTTGTCTGGCGGTTTAAATCCGGCAGTTATTTCTGGTAGTATCCATACCGCTGAAATGTTTTCTAGTGGGGCATCTGGTTTTAGTCATTATCGTTTTGGTAATGTGAATAAAAAGCTTTTTAAAACATTATTAATTCCAGGTGTATTGGGCGCAATTGCAGGAGCACTATTGTTGGGGTATGCCGGCGATGCATTTTCAGTATGGATAAGACCTGTAATTTCTATATACACATTGTTGTTGGGGATCAGGATATTAACTAATGCATTTAAGGAAAAACAAAAACCTCAAAAGGTAAAACGAGCAGGCTGGTTAGCTGGTGCCGGAGGTTTCTTAGACTCGTTTGGTGGTGGTGGTTGGGGTCCATTAGTTACTTCTACCCTAATCTCTAAAGGCCGTACACCTAAATATGTAATCGGATCTGTAAGCTTAACCGAGTTTTTTGTTACTATGGCCAGCGCAGTTACGTTCTTCTTTATTCTTGGCGTAAGTCATTGGCAATCGATACTTGGATTGATTGTTGGGGGAGTAATAGCTGCACCATTGGCAGCCCGTTTAGTAGGTAAACTTCCAATTAAAAAGATGTTTATAGGAGTTGGTATCATCGTAATTATATCAAGCTTGCGTATCATTTGGATGTTTATAGATAAATTAATCTAAGTAACTCATTATCTTAATATAAGCTATAAAACTATTCCGTAATTTTGTAGCAGAAAGGGAATTTTAAAAATATGCTCCAAATGATGTTAAATTAGGTTGATAATGGAACAGAATTCAATTGGAATAGAAAAATATCAATGCCGTAGATGTGCTAAACCACTAGATTTTCGAATTCCACGACAACAAATTGTAAAAACCATATTGTTTTGGGTACCTCTTAAAAGGTATAAGTGTACTTCCTGCGAAAAAAAGCAATATGTAGTGGTTAAAAAATAAAAGGGTATTGAAATATTTTCAATACCCTTTTATTTTTTCTTATGCAATCCTTAGCTACGCTCTACCTTGTAAATGGTAGTTTGTGCATACGTTTCACCTGGTCTTAATACCGTCCCTGGAAATTCAGGAATATTAATTGCATTTGGATGATGCTGGGTTTCTACACAAAACCCTCCAAAAGGTTCGTAATTTCTTCCTTCTTTGCCGTGCTTCACATTAAGGTATTTAGCTGTGTATAAATGGGCAATTGGTTCAGTAGTATAAACAGATAGTTTTAAGCCTCCGGTTTGTTCAGTTGTTTCAGAAGCTAATGTGAGCTCACCATATTCTTTATCAAGGACATAGGTTTGATCGTATCCTTCTGCAGGATCCCAGTCTGTGCCAAATTCCTTACCACCTAAAAAATCATGATGAGTACCTTCTACCGGAATAAGTTTTCCAGTTACTACATAGTTGTCATCCTGTTCAAGATAGTTGCTGGCAGGCATTCTATGGTGATGTTTAGCAACTGAACCACCTGCAGGGGCAAGATTAAAATAACCATGATGCGTTAAGTTAATAGCTGTTGCTTCATCTGTTGTGGCTTTAAAATCAAGAATCAGTTCGTCCTCATCAGTTAATTTAAAAGTTAACTGGATGGTAAGATTTCCAGGGAAATTCTCTTCACCATCAGGACTTATATATTGAAGTGTTACGCTTGGATCAATGGTAGACAAGACGTCCCATACCCTCTTGTCGTAACCCGTATCGCCACCATGCAGGCAATCCCCTCCTTTTGCTTGCGACAGCTGATGGACCTCACCATCAATAGTAAATCTGCCGTTTTTAATTCGATTGGCATATCTACCAATAACAGCTCCTAAATAAGGATAATTTGCTAAATATTCTTCGCTTATGTATTGATCAAAATCATCAAATCCCAACACGATATCCTGCTTTTCTCCATTTTTATTGGTTACTATGAATTTACTTATTATAGCCCCATAATTGTATATTTTGACATATGTTCCCTTAGTATTTGTTAATTCTACACCAAGTACTTCTTTGCCATCTATAATTTTACCTGTTTTTATTAGTTTAGTCTTCATTTATATATAATAAAATGCATTTTATGTTGAATTGAACTTACTCGATTCGGTTCATAGTTGTATATTTAGGGCCAGGTATTTTTAGAACCACTCGTTTGTCAAACAATACTATAAATACTTTATTAAAACTAAAACATTAATTTAAAATATTACAATGAAAGCGGAATTAACCAATAAATTCTTTGAAAAGTATGAACAACAACCAACAGCACATTATTTTACTCCGGGTCGCGTAAACTTAATTGGCGAACATATAGATTACAATGGAGGGTTGGTAATGCCTTGTGCAGTTACGTTAGGAACCTGGTTAATTATTGCCCCAAATAACGACAACGTTATCAGATTTAAAAGTTTAAATTTTGATGAAACTGCAGAAATTGAATTGAAACCATCTTACACTAAAACTGGTTCTGAGTGGTTCAATTATCCTCTGGGTGTTTTTAATGAAATTTCAAAGAAACATAAAATTCCAACAGGCTTAGATCTATTGTTTTTTGGTAATATTCCAATTGGTTCAGGTCTGTCTTCTTCTGCTTCCATTGAAGTAGTAATGGCTTATGCTTTAAATGATTATTTTAAGTTAGGTTATGAAAAAATTGAGTTACCATTGTTAGCTCAGAAAGTTGAGAATGAATTTATAGGTGTAAACTGTGGCATTATGGACCAGTTTGCTGTTGCCTTTGGTGAAACCGATAAAGCGATAGTATTAAACTGTGATACATTAAAATATAAGATAGTAGATTGTAATCTTGGAGATTATTCACTTGCTATCATCAATACAAACAAACCTCGTAAACTGGCTGAATCTAAATATAACGAAAGAGTATCTGAATGCCAGACAGCCTTAGCTCAATTAAATCAAGAAATTAAGCTTAACAATTTATGTGAGCTAACAGCAGAAAAATTCGCCTTACATAGTCATCTAATTACTGATGAAACTGTTTTGAAGAGAGCAACCCATGTTATTAAAGAAAATGACAGGGTTAATTTAGCAGCTAAAGCATTGAATGAAGGTAACTTAGTGGAGTTTGGACGTTTAATGTATGCTTCTCATCAATCCTTAAAAGATTTATATGAAGTAACTGGATTGGAACTTGATACTGTAGTGGATTTTTGTTCTGATTATGAGCATGTTATTGGTGCTCGTATGACAGGTGCAGGTTTTGGAGGATGTGCTATTGCTTTACTTAAAAAAGGACAGGAAGAAGATTTTGCCAAACAGCTTACAGATTACTATGTAACGCGTGTGGGCTACCCTGCTGCAATTTATATTAGTGAAATTGGTAACGGTGCATCTGCTATTTAATGAAAAAGCTAAAATTAGATGAGCTAAACCGCGTTGGTGTTGATCAATTTAAAGAACAAGAGAAACTACCTGTAATTGTAGTACTTGATAATGTGCGAAGCATGCACAATATTGGCTCTGTTTTTAGAACTGCCGATGGTTTTGCTATCGAAAAATTATATCTGTGCGGTATTACGGCTCAGCCTCCGCACAGAGAAATTGAAAAAACAGCTCTTGGTGCAACACAATCTGTAGAATGGGTTCATTTTGAAACAACTCTTGATGCTGTAGCTTCATTAAGAGCAAACGGTTATCGGATTATTGGCATAGAGCAGGCTGCGGGGAGTATTATGCTAAATACATATGAACCGGGTTCTGCTGAAAAATATGCTTTGATTTTTGGCAACGAAGTTAATGGTGTTAGTGATGAAGTGATGGCTCAGATTGATGAATGCATCGAAATTCCACAGTTTGGCACAAAGCATTCTTTTAATATCGTAATATCTGCCGGCATTGTTCTTTGGGATTTCTTTGCTAAATTAAGGCTGTAAAATATTTCTACTTCTATATTATGGAGAACGGGTTATTAAAGAAAATGTATTTCAAACCTGGTTTCAAGGTTTTACTGGCAAATGCTCCAGAAAATGTTAAAGCTATTTTAGGTGACGTTAGTAGTGTAGCATTAGTTAGCAATTCTGCTGATGATTTTAATGGCTTGCTGCTTTTTGTAAAAGATAGCTCCGAGTTAAATAGGGAACTAAAAATCTGGGCACCAAAAATAGATGACAAAAAAACAGTTTGGATTGCTTATCCAAAAAAGACCTCTGGAATAGTTACTGATCTGAAGATGGAGAAGTGGAACGAGCTGGAGCTTTATAAACTTACACCCTGTGCTTCAGCAGCAATTGACGATACCTGGACAGGAATTAGAATTAAACCAATCGATCAGGTAAAGATATCTGGCGTCGGAAATAATGAAATTAAAAAGAATGAATTTTCTGAGTTTATAGATGTTGAAAATAAAAAAGTAACCGTGCCACCAGATCTGGCAAAGTTATTTTTACAACATCCGCAGGCCCAGTCTTTTTTCGATACCCTTGCCTATTCCCATAAAAAAGAATATGTATTGTGGATACTCACCGCAAAGCAAGAGCAAACAAGAATAGGCAGATTGCAAAAAACTGTCGAAATGTTACTTGCTGGTAAAAAGAATCCAACTATGAAATAGTCCTGACATTCAATATTTGCATATCCCTTTAATTTGTGGTATGCGAATATTTTTACTATTTCTACTTTGTGCTGCATTAGCAAGCTGTAACCATTTCGAGTTTAGTCCAAACCAAACTTTCGATAGACTTTCTTTAAAAGATGTAAATGCAACCAATCTAAAAAGGTTGGGTAATGGTGCTCATGATGATACCGTAACTTTTGTTTTAACTGGCGATAGTCAAAAATCCCGTGACGAAACTGTACAGTTTTGTAAGGCTGTAAATGCCATTAAAGGTATTGATTTTGTGGTTCTGGACGGCGATATTACAGAATTTGGAGTTTTAAAAGAAATGCTTTGGATTTCCAGAACCCTTGAAGATCTGAATCCTCCATATGTTGCAGTTATTGGAAATCATGATGAAACAGCCAGAGGTAAAGAAACATTTAAGCATATGTTTGGCGAACTTGATTATTCCTTTGTATATGGAGGGATAAAATTCGTTTGTCACGATAGCAATAGCAGGGAATATAATTTTAACGGTCAGGTACCCAATATTCCCTGGCTAAAAAATGAATTAAAACCATCACCTGATATTAAAGGTTTTGTAGCTATCTCTCATGTTCCGGTTAATTCAGAAGACTTTGACCCCAGATTAATAAAGGATTATACAACCACATTTGCCCAAACTCCAGGTTTCCTGGCATCACTTAACGCACATGCTCATAATTATAGTCTCTATTATCCCGATGATTCGGGTATCCCCTACGTGATCACAAGCGCAGTAGCAAATAAAGAGTTTTTAGTTGTACAGATTGTAAATAATAAAATAAGTTTTGAGAGAGTATATTTTTAAGTTTCGTTTCGTTTTTTTTCTGTTAGTGGCTACCAGTGCTAAAGTATCAGCGCAAAATTTTAAGTTCTTAATTCCTGATGAGGCAATTGTACAGTATGCAGGCAGTATAGGTTATTTTAGTGGAGGTGTAGGTTATGAGCTGTTTGGCAATAAAAAGGGTAATTTAGATTTGCTTTATGGATTTGTTCCAGGTAATAAAGGTGGAGTTTTACATATAGCAACTGCTAAATTTGGCTATAAACCATGGTCTATTAAATTAAAAGATTGGGGAAAGATTTATCCTTTTAATCCCGCAATATTTGCGACATATACTTTTCATAAAGATCTTTCTTTCAAATTTCCAAGCGGACAATATGCCCATGATTATTATTATTGGTCTGAAGCCTTACGTCCACATCTCGCTTTCAGCAGTGAGATGGAGTTAAATGCAAAAAAACTTTTGAAAAACACAGGTATCAGAGCTGTTGGTCTGTATATAGAAGCAAATACCAACGATTTTTATTTGATCAACTACCTTCAGAATATGTCAGCACTAACAGTGACGGATATTTTTCAGTTGGGAATAGGAATGCGGGTTAAGTTCTAAAATTGGAAATGCAGCAACAAACAAAAGGCTCCGGTATATTTACCGGAGCCTTTTGTTTGTTATAATATTTAAACTTACTTAAGCGTATGGAATACCATCTTTAGAAGGTAAGCTACTGTGTCCCATCAAGTATTGATCTACTTTTCTGGCCGCTTCTCTTCCTTCAGATATTGCCCAAACTACTAATGATTGTCCACGGCGCATATCACCTGCAGCAAAGATCTTAGCAATATTGGTTTGGTATTTACCTTCTTCAGCTTTTACGTTTCCTCTGTTGTCAAGTTCAACGCCAAGATTTTCAATCAAACCTTCTTTTTGCGGATGTAAAAAACCCATGGCCAAAAGAACAAGTTGACAAGGAAGATCACGTTCTGTTCCAGCTTTTTCTTTGAAGTTTACCGGGCGACCATTAGCGTCAATTTCCCATTCTACATCAACAACTTTTACAGCTTTCAGATTTCCGTTTTCATCTTTGATGAATTCTTTGGTATTTACTCCCCATCCTCTTTCACACCCCTCTTCATGAGAAGAAGTTACTTTTAAAAGCATTGGGTAAGTTGGCCAAGGCATGTTACTGGTGCGTTGTTGCGAAGGCATTGGCATAATCTCAAACTGAGTTACCGATTTTGCACCCTGGCGGTTAGAAGTACCAATGCAATCAGATCCGGTATCACCACCACCAATTACAATAACATCTTTACCAGTTGCTAATATAGCTTCGCCATCAACTGCAAAGTTTTTAACGCGTTTGTTTTGTTGCTTTAAGAAATCCATCGCAAAGTGAACACCTTTGGCCTCTCTTCCTTTTGCTGGAAGATCTCTTGGAATGGTTGACCCACCAGCAAGAATGATAGATTGGAAATCTCTAAGTAAAGTATTCAATTCAACATTTACACCTACGTTTGAGTTACATTTAAATACGATACCTTCTTTTTCCATTAAAGCGATGCGTCTTGTTACAACATCCTTTTGTAATTTAAAATCAGGAATACCGTAGTTAAGCAAACCACCTGGTGTATCGTCACGTTCGTAAACAACTACCTCATGTCCGGCTTTGTTCAATTGAGCAGCAGCTGCTAAACCTGCAGGCCCTGAGCCAATAACAGCTACTTTTTTACCAGTGCGGATTAGTGGTTGCTCAGCTTTAATATAACCTTTATCAAAGGCAATTTCAATGATGTGTTTTTCTATTTCCTCAATTGATACAGGTGATTTGTTGATTCCAAGTACACACGCTGATTCGCATGGTGCCGGGCAAATTCTTCCTGTAAATTCGGGGAAGTTATTTGTGCTCAATAAGATAGTGCTGGCCAGATGCCAGTCGCCTTTATATACAGCTTCATTGAATTCAGGAATCACGTTGCCTAAAGGACAACCTGACTGGCAGAAGGGAACACCGCAGTCCATACATCTGGCTGCTTCTTTGTTAACTTCCTCCAGTTCAAAATTCTTTACGAATTCATTATAATGTTTTAAACGCTCTTTTGCATCTTCTTTTAAAGGAGCAGTTCTTTCGTATTCTAAAAATCCAGTTACTTTTCCCATTATTTAAGATATTTTCAGTTTGTTACTTTTGTTCATTAATACCGCTTTGTATTCTTTAGGGAATACTTTGATGAAATGCGCAGATTGTGTTGCCCAGTCGTCTAGCAAGAATTTAGCTACACTACTTTCTGTAAGCTGAAGATGTTTCTTTAATAAATGAGTGATACGTAGTTCATCCTGTTCATCAAGAGGATCCAAATCTACCATCTCTTTATTGCATTTATTTGCAAAATCACCTTTAACATTATAGATCCATGCAATACCACCGCTCATACCAGCTGCAAAGTTGCTGCCTGTATCGCCAATAACAAGTACCTCACCACCAGTCATGTACTCACAACCGTGATCTCCAAGGCCTTCTACAACAGCAGTTGCACCAGAGTTACGTACCGCGAATCTTTCACCGGCCTGTCCTCTTACAAACAGCTCTCCCGAAGTTGCACCGTAAAGTGCTACGTTACCAATAATGATGTTTTGTTCAGGTACATATTTAGTAGTGCTGAAAGGAAAAATGGATAATCTTGCTCCCGAAAGTCCTTTACCTACATAGTCATTAGCCTCACCTTCAAGATGTAATGAGATACCCTTTGTAGCAAATGCTCCGAAACTCTGACCAGCAGAACCTTTGAATTTGAAATTAATAGTATCAGCAGGTAAGCCTTGTGATTTGTATATTTTCGAAACCTCGTTCGAAAGCATAGTACCAATTGCACGGTTGGTATTTTTAACTTCGAACTCTTTATATATAGGCTCTTTGTTAAATAATGCCGGTTGTGCAGCTTTAATTAATTCGTGATCCAAGATTTCTGATAACCCGTGATCCTGATCCTCTGTTTTAAATAAGCTTAATCCATTATCCGGTGCTTTATATAAAATTGCAGAAAGGTCAAGGTCCTTTTGTTTCCAGTCTTCCTGAGCTATAGCGCGTACTTTTAATGCGTCAGATTGACCAACCATTTCTTCAACGCTTCTGAAACCAAGTTCAGCCATTGTTTCTCTTAACTCCTGAGCCAAGAAATAGAATAGGTTAACTACGTGATCAGCCTCACCTGTAAATAGTTTTCTTAAGTTAGGATCTTGAGTGGCTACACCAACAGGGCAAGTATTTAAATGGCATTTACGCATCATAATACATCCTGCGGTTACCAGCGCAGCAGTTGCAACACCCCATTCTTCGGCTCCAAGTAAAGTTGCAATAGCAATATCTCTACCTGTTTTTAGCTGTCCGTCTGTTTGTAACACAACCCTGCTACGTAAGCGGTTTTTAACAAGAGTTTGGTGCGCTTCCGCCAATCCAAGTTCCCAAGGTAAACCAGCATGTTGTATAGAGGTTAGTGGAGATGCACCAGTACCACCATCAAATCCTGAAACCAGGATTACATCAGCATGTGCTTTAGCTACCCCGGCAGCAATTGTACCAACACCAGCTTTAGAAACCAGTTTTACGTTGATTCTTGCTTCTCTGTTAGCATTCTTTAAATCGAATATTAACTGTGCTAAATCCTCAATAGAATAAATATCGTGGTGTGGCGGAGGCGAGATCAATCCTACCCCTGGAGTGGCATGACGAACTTTTGCAATCCAGTCATCTACTTTGTGTCCAGGTAATTGACCACCTTCACCAGGTTTTGCACCTTGAGCCATTTTAATTTGCAACTCATCTGCATTGGTAAGGTAGTAACTGGTTACACCAAAACGTGCAGAAGCGATTTGCTTGATTGCAGAACGCATTGAATCACCATTTTCAAGCACTTCATATCTTAATTCATCTTCACCACCCTCTCCAGTATTGCTTTTTCCACCAATGCGGTTCATTGCAATAGCTAATGTAGAGTGAGCTTCGTGAGAGATGGAACCGAACGACATTGCTCCGGTAGCAAATCTTTTAAAGATATTTTCCACTGGTTCAACCTCCTCTAAAGAAATAGCCGGGCGATTGTAACTGAATTCAAATAAACCTCTTATTGTATACGCCTGGTTTGTTTGCTCGTTTACCAGTTTAGAGTATTGTTTGTAAGTGCTGTAATCATTTTTTCTTGTAGCGTTTTGCAACAAGTGAATGGTTTGAGGGTTGAACAAATGCTGTTCACCTTTACGTTTCCATTTGTAATTACCACCGGTAGGTAATATTGCATCCGGACGGTTAGCAAGTTTAAAGATCCTGTTGTGTTTAATCAACGTTTCTTTAGCTATTTCGTCTAAACCTAATCCACCGATTCTTGAAACAGCTCCGGTAAAGTAGTTATCCACTACACTTTTATGTAATCCGAGAATTTCGAATATCTGAGCACCATGGTATGATTGTAATGTAGATATACCCATTTTAGAGAATATCTTTAACAAACCATTGTTAACCGCGTAGATATAATTTTGGAATAGTTTTTCTTTTTTCTCTTGAAGTTCAGTTTCAAAACCGGCAATAGTTTCTAAAGCCAGGTAAGGATTTACTGCAGTTGCACCAAAACCAATTAAGGTTGCAAAATGATGAACTTCCCAAACATCACCAGCCTCAACCACAATACCCACAGCACCTCTGTATCCTTTACGGATTAAGTGATGGTGAACAGCTGAAACAGCTAATAACGAGGGAATTGCAGCATGCTCAGAATCAAGAGCCCTGTCAGAAAG
>NZ_CAMLHF010000075.1 GCF_946479715.1 uncultured Pedobacter sp.
TTGTTCATCTTGATCTGCTTGTTGGCAAGCTCTGTTTTAAGTTTTATGTTATGCAACTGAAGCAGTTCCTGGAATTGCCGTGTTTTTTGCCTGATCAGGTTATCCAGATCAATTGTTTCCTGATCTCCAATCAAATTATTCTCAATTTTCGCAAGCATCAACAATGACTGGTTAAGTCGGGATAACTTGCCTACTGCAACATAAATATCTTCTATGAGTTCGCCTTGAGAATCACTGAAAGTTTCAGTTTGAATCAGTGTATCTAGTTTGGAATTGATTACAGCCAGAGGGGTCATCATTTCATGAGACGCATTATCTGTAAAACTCTTCAACTCCCTGTAATCTTGTTTAACCCTTAAAGACATGGTTGCCACTGCAGTATTTAGCTCGGTAAACTCATCGATTTTGGTTGACTCTATTCTGATATCATTTTTATCTGCCAAATTAAAAGCCTTCATTTGTAACAGTATTCCATAAAAAGGCTTCCATATATTATTGAGAATAAACCTATTGATCAACAACAGGGTGATTAGAAGCAAAATAGTTACGCTAAGGGTTATTAAAAATATTATCCTGACCAAATCTTCAGACTCTACTCTGGATTTTGTTACCGTAACAGAATACAGTTTCCCATTTACTTGTACAGTATAAATAAGGCTTCTTCCTGGCTCAACCTTTCGTTCTGATTCATTAAAATATTCATTATAGAAGTACCTGCGTTCAAAATTATGATTAGGGTCAATAAGGCTATAGCTTACCTTTTGCTCTTTAAAACTACCAGCTTGTGGCAATTTACCATACGCTTTTACATAAGCAGTTATTTCATCTTCTTCAATAGCCAAATCCCGGTCCAACTGGCCAGTTAGGATATAATGGATTACTGAGTAATAGATAACCCCAGTAAATATAAACACAATAATAGAGGCAATTAAGGTAACTCTGTTATATTTTGCGGCCAGTTTCATATATTTTCGAATTTGTAGCCAACACCGTACATGGATTTGATGTAGTCTTTACACCCGGCCTCAACCAGCTTTTTCCTTAAGTTTTTAATATGTGTGTAAATGAAATCGAAATGATCAGAAAGATCCATTTCATCTCCCCACAAATGTTCTGCTATTGCGCTTTTCGTAATTACCTTGCTATGATTGGCAATAAAATAAACAAGCAGATCATATTCCTTACGGGTAAGGGTTAACACATTATCTATTATTTTTACACTCATCGCCTGGGTATCAATATGTATTTCATTAAAAGTGATAATGTTGCTGCCATCATAACTTTTTCTGCGCACTATTGCGGTTACCCTTGCTTTAAGCTCGGAAAGGTGGAAAGGCTTTACCAGGTAATCATCAGCGCCAAGGTTCAATCCATCAAGCTTATCATCAAGCGAATGCCTTGCAGAAATGATAAGTACACCATCTTTTTTGTTGATCTTTTTAATGGCCCGAAGAATCTCCATCCCATCACCTCCTGGTAGCGTTAAATCTAAAAGAATACAATCATAATTATAGATGTTGACTTTCTCAATTGCTGATTTATAATCTACCGCCGTTTCACAAATATTACCCTCATCAGTAAAATAAGTGATAATACTTTCGCGCAATGAGCTTTCATCCTCTATCAATAGTATTTTCATTCTGGAGATGTTAAAAAATTAAATGTAGTAAATTAATAAGGCAGTTAATGGTCTTTATATAGTAAGTTTATCATGCTGGGCAAAACGATAAGCAGCAAGGGCATAGCAACAATAAAACCACCAATAACAGCTATTGCTAATGGCTGATGGAGTTGCGCCCCGGCCCCAATACCTAATGCAAGAGGCATCAGCGCAATTATTGCCCCAAGAGCCGTCATTAATTTTGGACGTAGTCTTGTAGAAATGGCATAAACAATAGCTTCCTGAACATTGTTTTCCTTACAGGATTCTTTAAACTGAAGGAAGGTAAAAATCGCATTTTCGCCTATTATACCTATGATCATGATTAAGCCAGTATAGCTACCCACATTTAGGGCGGTATGAGTTAAAAACAAAGCCAGGTAGCTGCCCGAAATACCCAAAACAGCTATAAATAATATAAGAGTAGCAATTTTAAAATCTTTAAACAGAAATAAAATAACAGCAAATACAAGCAAGCTTGAAGAAACCAGAATCATGAGCAGTTCTTTAAAAGATTGTTGTTGCTCTGCGTAGGCACCGCCATATTCTATATGGTAACCGGGAGGCAAATGAATACTGCTTGAAACCTGTTGCTTGATATCCTGAATTGTGGTTCCAAGATCCCGGTTTTCAAGACGGGCAGTTACTACACCCATTGCCTGCAGATTTTCACGCGCAATCTCTGCATCTCCGGCATTTATATCAATAACCGCAAGATTAGTGATTGGCACCAACTTACCATTTGGCAAGAATAGCTGCATTGATTTAATACCGGCTGCATTATATTTTCTGCTGTTCGGATAAACAAGCCTGATGGTTGAGAGTTGCTCTTTTTCGAGAACAGTGCCAGCAGGATTCCCTTCTAAAGCCATTTGCAATTGATACTGAAAATCGGTTACGCTAATACCGTATTGTGCAAGCTGGCTATATATAGGCCTGACATTAATAGATGGTCCTGCTATGATAACACCATCAAATACGTCTGCAGCACCTCTAACTTTGGAGACAATAGCAGCCACAGCTGTTGACAGCGCATTAAGCTTTAAGTGATTATCTCCAAAGATTTTAATTTCTACTGGCTGAGTTGAGTTCATAAGATCGCCCAGCATATCACCAATTACCTGTCCGAAATCAATTTCAAGTGAGGGCTGGGTAGCGGTTATTTTATTACGGATTTCGCTGATAACTTCTTCAGTTGTTCTGCTACGCTGTTTTTTAAGCTGAATAAGGTAATCACCGTTGTTTGGTTCTGTGATAAAGAAACCCATTTGAGTACCTGTTCTTCTGGAATAGGTTTCTATATCAGGTATTTTTATGATGATCTGCTCTACTTCTTTCAACATCCTGTCGGTTTCCTGAAGAGAGGTTCCCGGTGGAGATTTATAATCGAGCACAATACTACCTTCATCCATCTCGGGTAAAAATCCTGTTTGGAGTTTTGGTAATACGAGTATAATAACCAGAATAAATACCATTATTGCTGCAAAACTGAACATCGGTTTCCTTATAAACCACCTAACCCATGCCTGATTTTTTACAGTATGGACTTCAATTTGTTTCTTTTTTGGAGGCTTTACCCGTTTACCCAAAAGCAGGTATACTACAGGCAAACAGATCCAGGTAACAAAAAAAGAGCAAACCAAAGCAATGATCATTGTATTGGTCATCACTTTAAAATAGGCACCTGCTACTCCAGTCATCAGTAAGAAAGGAATAAAAATAACTATAGTACTAAGTGAAGAGCCCAGCATGGCCTGAAAAAGATACCTGATTGCTTTATGTACCAGATCATCGCTTTCCAGATCCGGATATTCCTCATGAGTTCGATGAATTTGCTCTACAACAACAATTGCATCATCTATAATTAAACCTATTGCAGCAGCAATAGCCCCAAGAGTCATTATATTTAGGGTATAACCAATGCTATACAATACCATAACCGTTAAACAAAGCGTGAGTGGAATGGTAATAAGAATAGTACTGCTGGCCCTTAATGACCTCAAAAAGATGATTGCAACAATAATTGCAAGGCCTAAGCCTATCCATAAGCTATCGGTTACACTTTTCACAGAATCATTAACAAAATCAGCCTGTATGTAATACGGCTTTACACTTACTCCCGCAGGTAAAATGTCTTGTAAAAGCTTAATCTTTTTCTCCATTTCCTGAGTAAGGGTAATCAGATTGGCCTCGGGCTGTTTGATAACCGCGATCAATACAGCATCATGACCATTTGCATTGATTTTGGTGTACTCTACCCCTTCCTCTATGTTCACCCTGGCGATATCTTTAATTTGAATAACCCTATGTGCGTTATTGCTAACAACAACATCTTCCAAATCTGACTTGGTTGTCACAGCCGCATCTGTAATGGTTAAGTACAATAGTTTATAGTCTGAAAGATATCCATTTGAGCGGATGAAATTGGTTTGACTTAAAGCAGTATTTACCTGTTGAGGGGTAAGGTTGAGCGAACTCATTTTATTTTTATCCAGTTCAACCCAGTACTCCTTGGCCTTTCCACCGCTAACGCGTACTTCCGCGACACCCTCGACCTGAGAAAGGAAAGGTTTGATGGTATAGGTGGCTATTTGACGAAGTTCAATTGGAGACTTACTATGGCTTTCGAGCGTATAACCCATTACCGGTAATATGGAAGGGTTCATTTTTTCAACTGATATGTTGATATCAGGAGGCAGTGCGTTCCTGATCTGATTGATTCTGGATTCTATGCGTTGCTGGCTTAAATCAATATCTGTATTCCAGTTCATAAAGGCCGATATTTCGCAGCTTCCTCTACTTGTGGTACTTCTTACCAACTTTAGTCCGGGTACTTGCTTAACAGCATTTTCAAGAGGCCTGGTAACTGTTACCATCATCCTTTCTACAGGTTGAAGGCCCGCATCAGCAATTATCTTTATTTTAGGAAATGTGATCTCCGGAAAAAGTGAAGTCTTTAGATTCTCATAAGCAATAATACCCCCAAACATGATTATGGTCAGAATAATTATAATTGGGTTTTTATGAGTCAGGAAGAAATTCTTCATTTGTAATTGATAATAATTTTAGCCGTATCAGGTAATCCGTAATTACCAGTAAGAATGAACCTATCATTTGGTTTAAATAAGGGAGATTTTATTTCAACATAACTTCCTGTTTCTAGCCCCTTCTGAATATTTATTTTTACTGCCGTAGTATCATTAATTAGCTTCATAACCCAAAATTCATCCTGTGTTTCATTAGCAAGAATGGATTCTTTGGGCAAAGCAATTGGATTTAGCGATTCTGATCGGATTAATTTTACCTTAGCAATAAGCCCCTCTGGAATTAGCTGTTGTGTGTTTACCTGAATGATGACCCTTTGAGTTTGCGAGACGGAATCGACCAAAGGCATCGCAGAGCCCAATTTTCCAACTAACTTTTGTCCATCAGGCAGTGTTACTTCTAATGCTTTTTGATTTTTAATTACCCCTGTTAGTTCATACGGCAGATCCATAAGAAAAACAAAACTATTTAGGTTAGTGATTACTGCCAACTGCTCTCCTTCCTGTACATAGTCGCCTTTTTGGTGGGTTACCTCTCCTGCGAAACCAGCGGTATTCGCGGTAATTCGGGTTAGGCCGGTAAACCTAAAACTGGGATCAAGGCTATTAATGGCATTCCCTATGCTTCTGGCCTCTTTGGTAATCACCGTAAATAACGTTTGTCCCCCTTTTACATAGTCACCTTTTTTCACATTTACAGTTTGCAAATAGCCATTTGAGCTGGCCTTTATTATCCCTTTCTGCTGAAATGTTGCTGTTGCATTCAATTCAATGTAATCACTTAATGGTGCATTGCTTATCCGGGTAATACTTACGGGAGTTTTCGGTTCAGGTGTTTTCTCCAGCGTTTGGTTGCCCGGTGTATTGCCTGAGTTGCATGCACTCAGAATCAAGAAAACTGAAGATAAACCCAATGTTATTTTATAATATGGCTTACTACTCATCTTTTTATTTACTAATTGTTCCAATAGTTTATTTGATTAATTAACTGAAGCCTGGATACATTAACCTGCCGAAGCATATATTGAGTATTGAGGTAATTATTTATGGCTATTACGTAATCTGCGATAGTGATGTCGCCTGTTTGGAGCAATTTGCTGTCTACATTTATCAGACCTTCTGTGAATTTAATTTGTGTGGTAATTTTAGCTTTCAATTCTTGGGTGCCCTGTAGTTGCTGAATAAGCTGATTAACCTGCTGTTGATATTGCCGGGTAAAAAATTGAAGATAACCCTGCCTGGTGTTTTCCTGTATTTGAAGCTGCGTGTGCTTCATTTTACGCTGACCACCATCATAAATAGGCACAGAAACACTAAACCCTACACTTGTTCCAAAATTTTTATAAGGCTGTAGAATGAAGGATGAATTGTAGCCCCCATTTATATACACACTTGCCTGCGGTTTATAATTCAGATCTATCTGCTTTTTATCATTAAGCAACTTTAAGCTATCTATTTTATAGCCTTGGATAAAAATACTATTGCTTAATCCGGTAAGCGCTGTGGCTGTTAACACGGGTTCTTCCAGTGCAATAACATTAGTATCTACAATGCCACTCAAATAATTTAAACGCGCAAAATCATTCTTTAATTGGATGCTGGTTTGACTAAGTTGCAATTCCTGCTGCTGTAAAGTAACCAGAAATGCAAGGTAATCTGCTTGTTTGTATACACTTTTTTGAGCAAGTACTTTTAACACCTTTTCTTCTTTTTGCAAAAGCTTATAAACTTCAAGATAAAAATCTCTTTGCTGCTGATCCGTATAGGCTGTTATGTATTGTTCGGTGATAGATTTTTTAATGTCTTGCCTGGAGATTTGTGAAGCCGCATTTATAGAATCAGCATGTAATATAATTCCCTCTAACTGAATAGCGCGTCTACTTTTACCAATAATATTCTGATTTGCAGTGATCAGCGCATCGAATGTTTTGCCATTACTAAGCGCATCATCATAACCATAACCATTAATAACAGGAGCATAGGTTCCTGTAGAACTGGCAGTAAGCTGAGGTCTGTATCCTGCTTTTAGTATGGTGCTATCGATTTTAGCAGCAAGCAGCTGATTCTTAAAATCCTTGAGCAGAGGACTATTGATCAATGCTTTCTGAATGTAATCATCTACTTTTTTATGCTGTGCCTGACATAAAAATATACCTCCGCTGTAACTTAAGAGTGTTAATAGCAAGATCGAAGATATATCCCTTATGCCTTTTATCATTTACAACCAGATTTTTCACTGTATGAATATGATATAAAAGTAAAATCAGACTTTGAAGAAAATCTGTAGCGCTATTGGCTATATATAAACTAGCTTTTTCTTTTATGATGAATAAGCTTATCCATAGCCTCCTGAAATGATCCTGCCCTGGTAACCTCTCCGCTATTTACAAAGAAGATTTCATCGGCATTCTCGATGGTATTTAAGCGATGGGCAATAATTACCAGGGTAGTTTCTTGTGGCAATTTGTCCAATATTTCACCCAGTAGTTTTTCTGTTATAGTATCAATATTTGCTGTAGCCTCATCAAGAATTAGAAGATCCGGCTTTCTGAGCACTGCACGCATAAAAGCGATCAATTGTTTTTGCCCCAGACTTAAGCTGTCGCCAGAAGAGAGAATCTCTGTTTCTGCTCCATCATCAAAAACTGACAGTAACCCCTCTAGTCCGGTAGCTTTAATTATAGCTAAGAAACTTTCCTGATCATGTTCATGATATTGTTCATTGCCGTATAAGATATTCTCTCTAACCGTTCCTGTAAATAAGAATGGTTCCTGAAGTATAAATCCAATTTTCTTACTCCGTTCATCGGGAGTATAAGATTTGATGTCTTTCCCATCCAAAAGGATCGATCCACTAACCGGATCGTATAAACGTGCCATAATGGATGCTGTTGTGGTTTTACCTCCACCTGTAGGACCTACCAACGCATATGTTTTTCCTTTTTCTAGCTTAAAATTCACATTGTGAAGTATCTCATTACTTGTTGTATATCCAAAATGTACGTTTCTGAATTCAAGTAGCGAATCTGAAGCTTTTGCAACACTATCCTTAACAATATCCAGATTACTTTCCAGAGATAACATACGGGAGATCCTATCCCAACCAGCAAGTGCAACCTGAAAACTAGTCCACAAAGCAGCCAACTGTCTTAATGGGTTATAAAAGTTAGTAGAGTAAGCCAGGTAACTTACCAGCAACCCTATACTAAATTCCGATTCAGAGATCAGATAAATCCCATAACTCAACACAATTAATTGGGCTAAAGCGGAGAACAACCCGAATACAGGCAAGAACATGTTGTTTGCCATTCCTGTACCCATAGCAGTTTTATAATTGTGCTGGTTGGCAACATCAAACTTTTTTCTAAAATAGTCTCTTCTGTTAAAAGCAATTATCACCTTGAAGTTGTTCAGGCTTTCCTGTATTTCGGCGCTTAGCCCACCGGAGCTTTTTAAACTTAACGCATTCCTTTTTCTTACCCAGGGCGAAACACTTCTTGTAAAAATCAGGATAACTAAGGCTGGTACCAGGGTAGCTAGCCCAAGCTTTATATTGATAGATAATAAGAATACTCCGGAACCGATCATAGTGATAATACTACTGATGAACTGCATTAGCGCCTGAGAAAAGAATTGGCTCAACTTATCCGTATCATTATTAACCCTTGAAATCAGATCACCGGCTTTGTTCTCATTAAAGAAGGCTACCGGTAATTGCTGGATTTTATTAAAGATTACGTTTCTTAATTTGAATATGGCACGCTGGGCTACCCCTCCCATCCATTGCGTTTGTAAATAACTGCTTACAAAAGCGATAGAATACATGCCAAGTAAAACACCTGCAAATACCAAAACGCCATGATATTTTCCGGTTTGCACGTAATGATCTATCGTATACCCTATTAAAAACGGGCCAAGAAGGTTAAGTGATGCACTGACAAGAATTGCCGATAAAGAAAGAAAAATACGCTTCTTCTCTTCCGCAACCAGGTTCAACAGGCTTTTAAGACCTGTCCAGGATGAACTTTTTTTCTCCTGCTCGGCTATGCTATTCAGATTATAATTCATAGTTGCTTGTGCTTTTTTGTGAATTAAAGATCTGTACATATTCAGGGCTCGTATTCATAAGCTCTTTGTGGGTTCCGGCAGCCAGTATTTCGCCCTGCATAAGCAAAATGATCTGTTCATAATGCTCAACTGAAGCTATCTTCTGAGTTACCGATATAAGCGTTAAGTTAGGGTAATTGCGTTGAATATTTTCAAGTATGCGCGTTTCAGTCTGATTATCTACCCTGGCCGTAAAATCGTCGAGCAGCAATACATTTGGATTTATAGCCAATGCGCGTGCCAGCATAATCCGTTGCTTTTGTCCACCTGAAAGACTCAACCCACGTTCAGAAACGCTGGTATTTAAACCTTCTGGCAATGTTTCCATAAAATCTTTTAGTTCGGCGGTTTCAATTGCCCTTTGTAAAGATTCGTCTGTTACTATTTCACTAAAAGTAATATTTTCCCTGATGCTCATATTGAACAGGATACTATCCTGAAAAACAAAACCTAACTTTTGATAAAAAGATTCACTTTTATATTCATCTATTTGATGTCCGTCGAATGTTAATACACCACTGTCGGGCTTAATTAGACCACTAAGCAAATAAAGCAATTGTGTTTTACCCGCTGCTGTTGGTCCAATTACCGCAGTACGCGATCCGGGACGTACAGAGAAATTGATATGTTTTAATACAGGTTTTTCACCGTAATTAACATTTATATCTTTCATTTCTATAGCTCCGGTTAAATTAGCTGCCACCTGACCTGTTTCAATTGTATCTGGTCTTTCGAGCATATCGCTGATTCTGCCATACGAAGCAGTAGCCTGAGCGATTACGTTACTCATAAAACCTATGATCAGAATCGGGAAAATTAGTAGAGCCAGATAACTGTTAAAAGCAGCAAAATCACCCAGGCTCATTTTGCCGTTGATTACATAATGGCCGCCTAATACCAGAATCATCAAGCCCGCCATATTTGCTGTAAATACAATTATGGGGATTAACCAGGCAAATAACCTCAGAATTGAAAGTCCAATATCTTTGGCCTTATTACTCGCCTCAAAAAACTTATCATATTCCAGCTGTTGCGAATTAATTACTCGAATTAACATGGCCCCAAGAATACTTTCGTTAATTACTTTATTTAACCAGTCTATTACTTCCCTGCTTTTTTTGAATAGCACCCGTACCTTACCCAATACAATAAAAAACGTACCTCCAATAATTGGAATGATGGCCATTACAATTAAACCAAGTTTCCAGTTGATGCTAAGCAGTAAGATACTTGCCCCAATAATGATGAACAGGGAAGATACGATAGAAACAATGGCCTGCGATACAAACAATTTTATAGAATCTACATCGGAAGTAAGATTGGTAAGTAAACGGGATGGATTAGTGGTTTGTATGTAGGCAAAGCTTTGTCTGGATATTTTATCGGCTAGCCGGGTCCTTAAGTCTCTTGCTACCTTTTCTGAGGCATAGGTTTGCATTAAACTTTGCAGGAAACTGAATAGGAAGATAACGAGCACTACAATTATAAACTCAGTAGCAATGGTTTTATAAGAAAATTTGCCCGCACTATATGCATCTATCCCACTACCAATAAGTTTTGGTATCCAAAGGTTGAGACCATTGCTAAGTAATGCAAACAGGATGAGTAGCATAATCAGGCCTGAATACGGTTTAAGCAAACTAAAAATGCTTTGACCCTGCTTCGCTTTCGGTTTTGGACCCTTAGTATCTGAATTCTTCATTTTCAATTTACGAAATTGGGATTTTTTTTCAATACTATAACCCAATATCAATTATATGACAATAAAAAAAACGCCCGTATCAAATATTTATGATCCAGGCGTTTTTTAAAGAGCGATATTTAGAATAAATTACTTTGTTACTACACCAAGTTCTGCAACGGAAACACCTTTACCATTATTAATCTTTAATGCCGAAAACTTAAAATAACGGGCCTTAACGGGTATTTCGAGCAAAATTAATTGCTGTACGGGATTCGCTTCAATGTTATGAAAATCTCCTTTCCTTGCTTCCTTCCATTCCTTACCATCATCACTAATAGAAACAAGATACTGGCCGATTAATCCTTCATGAACCCCATCCTGACGAGGTAGATAAGTAAATGCTTTAATTAGTTCCGGTTTTCCCATATCTATCGCTACCTCGTAAGGAAGAATCTTGTTTAGTTCTGGTTTAAGTGTGCTCCAGTTACTTTTTTCATCCTCATCAATTGCATATTCCGAATGACTCCCGGCTTGTCCTTCTATCACTTTCCAATCTTTTTTCCCTATTCCAAAGATTTTTGTTTCTATATCTCCTGAAAGCTTTGTTCCCATAAAGCTACTGGCTTTCACAATTCCTCCATCAACAAACAAGAATGGCGCCTTATAAACTGGAGAAGATAAAGTTGGTTCTGACCCGTCTATAGTATAGTGAATCGGCAATTTAGAATATTCAGATGTTATCCCAACTATTCCGGATTTTTCTCTTTTAATGTTTGGAGATCTTAAATGAACAGGTTCTTTAAACAAACCAAAATCACTTAAGGCAATACAAACCGGCGAACCTGTAACTCTAAGCCTTACTTTATTGGTGACGATGTCCTTATTTAAACGGATCAATCTGTTAGAACCTATACTTGTAGCTTTTCCTATTTCTTTCCACTGACCGTTTATCATAGCATCTACTGCGACAGATTCTATTCTTTGACCTAGTTTAATATTTTCTCTTATTCTGATAACATTGAATGTTTTTTTTGCTGACAAAGTAAGAACGACTTCAGGAGTAGTTACATTTTCTTCAGTTGCCCAATAAGAATACCTATCGTTATCTAATAAGAACTGAGGACCAAATTTTGCCCGATTATTACCTCTAACATTTGAAGCTTTCAACTTTGCCCCTTTTGCAAGATTAACTGTAAAAGTTTGCTTTAACAGATCTCCAAACCTTTTTAACGACTTAACATCTGCATCAGGCAATAAACCTCTCTTATCCGGAGATAAACCAAGGTCCAGACCTGCTCCTCTTCCTACACTTTCAAAGTAAAGATCCATTAGTTCGGCTGACGTTTTAACCTGAGGATCCTGAGATTCATGATAAAACCATCCTGGTCTAAGCGGCACATCACATTCGGCTGGCATCCAATAAAGGCCGTTACGGGTTCCTTCAGTTGCCAGTTCAGATTTCACATAGCCGTTTGCGGGCTTTCTGCCCTCCTCAGGTGCTATTGGTGTATAGGTGGCCCAACAGGTTTCGCCGGCATGGCCCATTTCGTTTCCTACCCAACGCAAATCAGGTCCAACATCACCAAACAATACAGCCATTGGTTGCATTTTACGCGTAATAGCCCAGGTGTTATCCCAATCATAATAAGTAGTATGATCTATACTTCTGTGCTCTCTTGCACCACCATAATAACCGGTTCCCCCGTTTGCACCATCGTGCCATGAAGTAAACAACGGACCATAATTAGAATATAGTTCTTTTAACTGATCGCGGTAAATCTGTAAATATTCAGGTTTTCCATATAGCGGGTTATTCCTATCCCATGGCGAATTGTAAAGACCCAATTTCATACCTAAAGCCTCACATGCTTCCTGATATTCCTTAATAATATCTCCTTTTCCATTTTTCCATGGACTTTGAGAAATGTTATGAGTTGTTGTTTTAGTTGGCCACAAACATAATCCATCATGGTGTTTAGCTACCACAACAATTCCTTTAAATCCTCCGGCTTTGGCTGCGCCTACAATTTGTTTGGCATCAAATTGTGTAGGATTTACCAGTTTAGGATCCTCATCACCAAAACCCCACTCATGATCAAGGTATGTGTTTGCGCCAAAATGGATTAGACAGTACATTTCCATTTCGTGCCATTGCAATTGCCCCTTGGTAGGCAGAGGGCCATATGGCTTAGGTGCTGATTGCGCAAAGGACACAACCGGAGCGATAAATAAATACAGTAATGCTAAGTATTTTCTCATTTCTTATTTGCTAAAAATTATTTTTCATTTGACATGGAATATGGAGCGGACTGGTCGCTTGTTCCTTTTGATTTATTTGGGGTTGCAGACATGTTGAAATTAATAACAGCTCCTTTCATAAGCTCAGAATGGCTTAGCCAATTTAAGTCGGAAGGCTTGCCATTAACACTCATACTTTTTACATACCTGTTGTTTTTACTATTTCCTGGGCTATTAATTACCAGAGATTTACCATTCTCTAATTTTAGGGTGATCTTTTTAAATAGCGGTGCGGCAGTT
Source organism: uncultured Pedobacter sp. (assembly GCF_946479715.1). The sequence goes on from NZ_CAMLHF010000075.1 coordinate 13,034, forward strand.
ACATATTGATCAACACCAGGGCACACAGGATAAAAACCCATTGCAGAAAACACGTACCAGGCCGAAGTTTGACCGTTGTCTTCATCACCACAATACCCATCAGGTGTTGCCCTATATAACCTATCCATCGTTTCGCGAACCCAGTACTGAGATTTCCAAGGCTGCCCTACATAATTATACAAATACAAAAGATGTTGAATTGGCTGATTTCCGTGTGCATATTGCCCCATATTAGCTATCTGCATTTCTTTCATCTCATGGATCATTCCTCCGTAATAACTATCCTCAACAATTGGAGGTAATGTAAATATAGAATCGAGTTTATTGATAAAGTTATGTTTACCTCCCATTAAACCCACAAGCCCTTGTATATCATGAAATACCGACCAGGTGTAATGCAAGCTATTGCCTTCAGTAAATGCATCGCCCCATTTGAAAGGATTAAATGGTGATTGGAAAGAGCCATCCTTATTTTTCCCTCTCATGAGTCCTGTTGAAGGATCAAAAAGATTACGATAGTTTTGAGATCTCTTTTTATAAATTTCAATTTCTGATGCGGGCTTCTTTAAAGCTTTGCCCAGTTGATAAATGGTAAAATCATCGTACGCATACTCTAGCGTACGGGCAGCATTTTCATTAATCTTAACGTCATAAGGGATATAACCAAGCGTATTATAATAATTAACCCCAAAACGGCCAATAGAAAAAATCGGGCCTTCATTATTGGCTCCATGAATTAGTGCTTCATAAAGTTTATTGATGTCATAACCACGTACTCCCTTTACATAAGCATCAGTAACTATTGAGGCTGAATTGTTACCAATCATACTTTTTGCATAACCTGGGCTAGACCACTCTGGCAACCACCCACCCTCTTTATATGCATTAATTAATCCCTCTTGCATTTCTTTATTAATGGAAGGATGCATTAAGTTTAAAAATGGATACAATGCACGAAAGGTATCCCAAAAGCCGGTACCCGCAAATATATAACCTGGCTCAACTTTGCCATTATAAGCACTGTAATGTACTGTTTTTCCTTCAGCATTTACTTCGTAAAGCTTGTTTGGGAAAATCGACATACGATACAAACAAGAATAAAAAGTTCGCATTTGATCTATAGAACCACCTTCGACCTTTAGGCGGCCAAGGTTATTGTCCCATATTGTTTTGGCTTTCTGTTTGGTTACATCAAAATTGTCTTTACCCAACTCGCGTGTTAAATTTATTTCGGCTTGTTCTATGCTGATAAAAGAAGATGCAACCTTTAGGTGAACTTTTTCATCTGTATTAGTACTAAAGCTTAGCACCGCCCCGGCATGATCTCCTTTATATTCCAGCCCACCCTTATCAACCGTTTTATCATGCCATGTTGAGGCAAGCTTAAACGGCTTATCGATATAAATTACAAAGTAGTTTTTAAAATTTTCGGGTACTGCATCGCTATTTTTAGTAGTGTAGCCAACAATCTTTTGTTCTGAAGGAATAATCTTAACATATGATCCTTTATCAAAAGCATCAATTACAATGTGAGCACTATCTGTTTTAGGGAATGTAAACCTGAAACTGGCTGCCCGTTCAGTTGGCGTGATCTCTGTGGTAACATTATAATCGGCCAGGTATACGCTGTAATAATAGGGTTTAGCCACTTCATTTTTATGAGAAAACCAGCTTGCACGCTCAACCTCATCTATTTTTATTTTGCCTGTTTGAGGAAGTATAGAAAACTGTCCGTAGTCATTTATCCATGGCGATGGCTGATGGGTTTGCTTAAATCCCCGGATCTTATCTGCATCATAGGTATAACCCCAGCCATCACCCATGGCTCCCGTTTGGGGAGTCCATAGGTTCATCCCCCAAGGGAGACATATGCTTGGATAGGTATTTCCATTAGATAGGCTTGGCTTTGAATCAGTCCCCATTAAAGGATTTACCAGATCAGCAGGGCTAAAAATAGCATTAGCATTTTGGGCCTTAGTTCCTAAACCTGCAAGTGCTAATAGTATTATTAAAAATCTCTTTTTCATTTTAGTTGACTAATTCCAGCCCTGATTTTGTTTTAGCTTGCCATTTAAACTGATCTCTTGCGAAGGTATAGGGTATAAGTATAGTTTATCACTCCACTTCCGTGTAAATGCAGGATATACACGGATATAATTATTTGCATCAACAACTATATTGCGAACTTGCTCTATCGGGTATTGAGCTTTAAGTGCAGGAGTAAGTTTCATTCCTAAAACAGTTTCAGGATTATCTATCAGCTTACCGGCTCTCCATCTTAATAAATCATCAAAACGGAATCCTTCAGATCCAAGTTCTATTCTTCTTTCCCTTCTTATCTCATCAATTAATACCGGAAGGTCTGGGGAATTGGATTTAGGATCTTTTACCAGATTTGCAATAACCATATGGGGCATAGCTACCCTATCCCTCAATTTATTTATTGTTAAATCAAGGGTAGCCTGGGTACACTGGCCAAGTTCTGCTTTTGCCTCTGCATCAATTAACAATATCTCAGCATATCTGAAAATGAAAACATCAAAAGTTGATTGGCTGGCATTCCATGCAGCAAGGCTTGATGAACGTCCTTTAATTGGCTGATACCCTGTTGAAGTAACCGTTGTTCCAATTCTTGGAAGCGTAATAAGATCGCCATCTAAAAAGTCGAAACCTCTGGTTGCAATTTGTTGTGAAAAACGAGGGTCTCTGTTTTTTACTTCATCTTCGGGCGTATCATCACCTTTATAAAGCGGACTAAGCGAAGTTGGTTTACCATCGGTACATAAAAATGAGCGAACAAAATCTTTGGTATAGCCGTCCCCGGCTTCACCCAATTGTCGGCTAATGTTATTTGTTAAAATGGTAGCGATATATCTCATTGGCATAATGGCTTCAGGATTACCTTTTAATTCATCCTGAATAAACAAATTATAATAATCTGATTGAGGATTACCTGTTGAATAGATATTGAACTTTCCTGAGCTCATTATTTGTTCCGCAGCATCTGCAGCTTGCTCCAAAAAGGTGTTTGCATCACCGGCACCAGAGTATTTTCTCCAGGTACCTTCCCACAAACAAACACGTGCTTTTAAAGCCAGTGCAGAATATTTATTTAACCTCCCATCCGGAGCGTCGATAGGTAAATGTTCAACGGCAAAATTTAAATCCTTCAATACAGAATCCATTACTTGCTTATGTGGCATCTGAATACTGTACAACTCTACTTTTGAAGTGTCCGTTAAATATTTATTGATATATGGAACATCACCAAACCTTTTAACTTTGCCCCAGTAATCGTTTGCTCTGAAAAACAATGTTTCGCTTTTGTAAACATTTTTTGTTTCCTCACTAGTATTGGCTCTCATGTAATTTGCCAGGAAATAATTATAGTTTCTGATAGCTCCAAAATCCCAACCGCCTCCGGTAGTAGGAACAGTTAAAGTACCGGCCAGGAGCTGATCTATTGTTAAGTTTGCTTTATCATCAGAATTATCATCGCCATTAACAAGGCCCTGCACTGGTAAATTCGAATAATATTGATTACAATACAACTGCAAATCATTATCATTCTTAAAGAAATTCTGTGGATTGATATCACTTAATGGATTACGATCAAGAAAGCTGTCCCTTTTGCATGATGCAAAAATGATCATTGCAGAAAATATGATATATTTAATATGCTTGGTTTTCATCTTATTAAATAGTTATGTTTTAATACGCTATAAAAAATTAGGTTTATGATTTACTCATTTCTTGTTATAAAGTAATTTGCAGACCAAAAGAAACTGATTTATTGATTGGATAAATCTCTAAAGGACTAGCACCGTTACCAACGCCAGTAGCTATTTCAGGATCATAAGCATCAAACAGTGAAGTAATGGTAAATAGATTAGCCCCAGTTACATAAGCCCTTACCTTTTGTATTTTCAACTTATTTATTAACTGTTTTGGTAACGAATAACCTAAGGTCAATTGTTTAACACGGCCATAAGCAGCATTTTGCATGTATTTAGTTTGTGTTTTTTGATTACCGGAACCATTAAATCTTGGACGAGAGAAGTAAGCATCAGGATTATCTGGAGTCCAGTAATCTATCGCGTTTTGGTAAGGTATATTCCACTCGTTGCCTCTGAATGCATAAAATGCATAATCATAAGGCGAAAAATCGGCTTTTAACACTCCTTGAAAGAACGCTGCAAAATCAAAGTCTTTATATCCAAGGTTAAGGTTAAGCCCAAATTTGTATCGAGGTGTTTTATTACCAATAATCTTTTGGTCGCCCGGATCTGAAAGTGTATTGTTGCCATCGTTTATTTTTCCATCATGATTTAAATCGGCGTACTTGATGTCTCCGGCAAGCCACTTGTAACCAGCAAGATCAGAATTGTCAACAGAAGCAGCCTCGGCATCTGTTTTATAGAATCCCTCGGTAACAAAGCCCCACATATCACCAAGTTTTTGGCCTACACGATAAGTGTCACTAGCTAGGCTTCCTGAAGGATTAAGATCATATTTTGTTATTTTACTTGTCGCATCAGACAAGCCAAGAGTTACAGCATAAGACAACTCATCATTTATTGCGCGGTCTTTCCAACCAATACTTAACTCCCAACCTTTTGTGCGTAAATCAGCCGAGTTTTTCAATGGAGCACCAGTACCTAACAATGCAGGTAATTGCTCTCCTGCAACTAGCATATCCTTAGTGTCTGTAATGAAATAATCAAAACTGCCGGTCAGTTTGTTATTTAACAACCCAAAATCAAGTCCAATATTCTTTGTTTGTACCTTTTCCCAGGTAAGGCTATTACTTATTAGTTCCGGAGCACCAACAGTTACTCCAAGTTGATTGTTAAAAAGATAACCTACTGTACCTGCATTTTGTATAGGAATATAAGGATATTGGGCACCCGATGAAATTGCATTAGGCGTTTGCTGATTAGGCAATTGTCCGTAAGAAGCTCTTAATTTTAATTCATTTACTGTGCTTTTTATACCCTGCATAAATGATTCTTCTGCAATGTTCCAACCAATGGAAGCAGATGGTGAGAATGCATATCTATCTGCCGCTGGAAAACGCGATGTGCCATCATATCTGCCATTTATCTCTATTAAATATCTCTTATCAAAAACATAGTTCAATCTAAAAAAGCTGCCAATAACAGCCCATTCTGTTTCAATTCCGGAGACAGTTGGCTTACTATCATTATTCGTACCTATAGCAGGAAATGTTGGGTCTATCAGATTTCTTGCTAACGAATTACTTAATTCATAATGTTTGTTTTCCTGGTTATACCCAACAAGTGCTTTAAAATAATGCTTGGTATTAAAGGTATTTTCGTATGTAGCGTAAGCATTAAAAGCGTTGTAATTATTATTCTGTCTGTTTTCAGCGACCTGCGAAGGATTGGTGTGCGGGAATACATTCAGGAAAGCTCCGTTAACACCGTACTCGTTAAAAGGTATGCGATGTGATTTATCGAAAGAAGTATAATTATTCCATGTATAATCAGATACAATTGTAACGTGATCAACAGGTTTTATGATAACCTTACCGGTTGTCCACAAATCATTTTTAGATTCAATATCGCGACCGTTTTGTTTAATTACAGCAACTGGATTAGTATAGTTTCCTTGACCGGAAAAATTCCCATCGGGATGATAAACTGGCATCAATGGTCTTAAATCTGTAGGAATCCACGCCCCACCTTGGCTCCCTTGAGAGGTATAAGCACTTTGATTGTTGTCAGTACGGGTTACCGACATGTTTAAATTAAACGTAAGCCACGAAGTAACGTCTGAATTAATTTTTAGACTTGGAACATATCTTTTATACACCTGGTTAGCCAATTTTTCCAAACCGTCCTGAGTAAAATAGCCTAAACTAGCTGCATACGTAGTTTTGCCTTCGCCACCTGCTATCGACAAATGATGTTGTTGTTGCGGTGCCCAGCCCGGATAAAGAATCTTGATCCAATCTGTGTTACCAACATATCTATAGCGATTCGGATTTCCCGGATCAACATAAACTGAAGGGTTATTAACCGGGTCTCTAAAAAAAGCTGCTGCTAATGTAGAATCCTGCTCGGTGAAAGGATCATTTGAAGTATATCCACCACTAACCGAACCGGTTCTTTGAGCTGTATTAAACATTTTAATATAGTCCTGAGAATTAAGATAGGCTGGTAATTTTGTTGGCTTAGATGTAGTATATGATCCAGAATAATTAACTTGTGTACCACCTTTAGCGCCACTTTTTGTAGTAATTAATATTACCCCAAAAGCTGCTCTACTCCCATATATTGCAGAAGCCGCGGCATCTTTCAAAACAGTTACATTTGCTACATCATTTGGATCGATAAGGTTTGGATCACGCTGTACACCATCAACCAATACAAGCGGACTTGCTGCTGAATTACTTCCAATCGTGGTGTATCCCCTAACGTTATAACTAGCTCCAGTACCTGGCTGGCCATTGTTAATATTAACATTTAAGTTTGGCACTAATCCATTTAAACCATCGCCAAGGTTAACCATCGGTCGGCTTTCTAATTTATCACTTCCAACAGAAGCTATTGCCCCTGTTAAGTTTACTTTCTTTTGAGTTCCATAACCTACTACAACCACTTCCTGTAAGCTTTCAAGGTCGACCTCTAATGCTACATTTAAGGTTGTATTAGTACCTACAGGCAATTCAATAGTATGATAACCAATATAAGAGAAAACCAAGCTGGCTGTTTCATCTTCTACAGAGATTTTGTATTCTCCGTTAAGTCCGGTTACAACTCCATTACTCTTACCTTTAACCTTTATAGTTACGCCTGGTAAAGTCTGGCCATTACTTTTATCGGTAACAACACCTGTAATGACTTTAACCTGTTTAACCTTAGTGGGTTTTATCACCACGGGTGGAGCTTTTTTAATTAAAAGGATTTTATAATCCTGCTGTTTAAAATCCAGCCTAGTTTGTTCCAGAATCCTGGCTAAGATATAGTCCAGAGATCTATTGGTAAACGATTCATTAATTTGATAAGATTTGATAAGATCATCATCATAAATAAACTTAAAATTAGTTTGTTTTTCGATGGTCCTCAAAGCATCCTTAAGCGAGTTATTCTTAAACTCGAAGGTTCGTTTCACCTCTTTAAGAGATTGCCCACTTACTGCAGCTGCGCATAAAATCTGCGAGCTTAAGATGGTAATCAAAAAAACGTAAAATGAGTGTTTCATAAGTTGACAGACAACATATAGTATATTACTGCAGGCAGATTTTTTCATACCTTTGAATGTGTTTAGGTTAATATTTTTATTAATTGGGAACACGGAATAATTTCAGTTCTGTGATTTGCCGTTACGTGACTGATCTTATTCGAGACCGGTAAGGCTTTAGCCTTCCGGTTTTTTAGTTATGGGGAGAATTTCATCATAGTTGGCTAGGTTTAAGTTTATATTGGTTATGTAGTTAATTACTTCTTTTTTGATATTACTATCTGCCCATCATCATAGTGATATTTTAGTCCCTTAATTAAACAAATATCATTAAGTACATTCTCCAATTTTTCTGATGATTTGAAGCTACCTGTTATATGATATTCTTTTAAGGATTCTTTTTGCAATGCAATCTGGATGTTATATCTGTACGTTAATAGCATTACCACATTATCAAGCCTTTCATTACTAAAGCCAAAATATCCGCCATTCCAGTTCGACAAGCTTTCTGCACTTACACTATCTTTATTAAACTTTCCGTTTTCGCTATCAATTGAAACCCGTTCATTAGGCAATAACATTACCTGCTGCATTTTATTCCCCTGGCTTTGTTTTTGGCTAACCGCAACTTTACCGCGACTAACGGTTACCTGAAGATTCCTTAGAAAAGTATAAGACCTGATATTAAAGGCGGTACCAAGCACTTGAGTTCGTACACCTTTAGATAAAACGATAAATGGTTTCTGATTATGAACAACATCAAAGTAAGCTTCTCCTTCAGTTAGTTCTACAATACGTTCGTTTCTATTAAACTTCTGAGGGTATTTCAACTTACTTCCCTCATTTAACCACACCGAAGTTCCATCAGAAAGTACAACGTGCATCATCTTACCCTTTGCAGTAGCACTGTAGGTCATCTTTACCGGATCCAAATAATCATTGATCTGATTCCTGTACCGGTAAAACATAAATCCGGCAGAAACAATTAACCCTATAGAGGCAGCAATGCTCCATTTTCTAATTGCAGCAAACTTTGATTTTCTTGTAACTTCACCTACATTCAGCTGAATAGAGTCCCATATCTCACTTTTTACTCCGTCTAATTCTATTCTCCCTGAAAATTCTTCTTGTTTGCCAGCATGATGAGCATACCAACTTTCAATCCATGATTTTTCTTCAGGTGTGCAGGTATCTAGCTTATATCTTTCCAGCTTCTCTTGAAACTCCTTCTCAGTCATAAAAATTTATAGTGGTTATTTCCTCTATGACAGGTAAAAGAATGGTAGGTAGTAGATTTTTATAAAATTATTTTTGGTGGAGAATATTTAAAAGGATTTGCAACACACCTACCAGCATGTAAATCTTTGATTTTAAGATCCTAACAGCATTACTAATTTGTTTTTTTACTGTTTTATCAGAAATATTTAATTGCTGGGCTATTTCTTTATAACTGAAATTTGCTTGTCTGCTCAGCTCAAATACTTTTCTCATTTTTGAAGGCAAGTGAACAATTTCTTTCTCAATTATTAAAGTAAGCTCTCTTTCCCTTATCCAGTCGGCAGTAGGGCAATAATCTTCATTAAAATCATTTAGAGAAGCAAGATAATTTTGTTTGATTTTTTGGTGCTCGAAAATATTAAGGATTCTATTGCGAACAGATGTATATAAGTACGATGATAAACTGGTTCTTAATTTTATTTGATTGCTGTTTAACCATAAAGTGGTAAAAAGCTCCTGAATTACATCTTTAGCCTCATCCTCATCCTTCAGCATTTTTAGGGCATGTAAATAAAGTAAACCCCAGTAACGATTATAAATTTCTTCATAGGCCACTTTATCAGATGCCTGAACAAGGGTAAATAATTCCTGGTCCGACAAACTGCTCCGTTTATTTATCTCTATGTTTAATGCACTATTAGCCATTGACAATTAAATAGGCCAAATTTATAGTAACGCATTTTAAAATTATACTATCCCCGAATTGCAAAACTTTTTGAAGTTCACAATCATATGTTCATCTTAAGAAAGGTATACCGTCAATATTTGGCTGGGGTAAAGTACACAATCAATCCTTTCAATAATTTTCGCTTTTTGTCAAAACATTAAGCTATTTTGGCATAGCAAAGGTCTCTAATATGACCCGAAAGGTATATTTTGCTTTAATCTAGATTTATAAACGACATCTTATTTCCAACTATTATAATTCAGTTATTTTTAAGTTACGAAAATGAATCTCAGCTCCCTCAGATTCTAAACACAGGTATCCCTTTTTTACGGTTGATTTGCTTATACCATTTACAAACTTGCCATTCACTGATAATTTAATGGTTCCATCCACACACACCACTGTATAGCTATTCCATTCGCCTTTTCCTTTGCAACGATTCTCTACAGATTTACTGCGTTCGCCCCTTGGATTATCCGGAACTGTTTGTACACCCCCAACCCCAAAAAGTTCGCCATGAACATATGCAATAGGTGGCTTTTCGCCATTGGTAATATTTTGATTTACCCAGTCAAGCTCAAGCATCTGCACTTCTACCCCACCAGGCAGCCGATTTTCTACTCCTGGTTTTGCATCACTCCATACAAATACGCCCGAATTTCCACCGGCTTCCATATGCTTCCATTCAACCTCAAGTATAAAATTCTCATACAATTTTTCTGAGCGCATAACGCCAATGGGCTTGCCTTTACAAATGAGCAGATCTTTGTTTATCCTCCAGGTATCAGGATCGGTATTTACATTTATCCAATTAATCGATTGTCCCTTAGCCTTGTCACTACTGGTTGTCTGCTCAAATTTTAGCTCAGTCCCAAATTTAATAGATGTTGGTTGTGCATATAATGATGGTTTGCAAAGTAAAAGAAACAGAAAGGTCATACCTATCCCTCTTAATATTTTCATATCTATCGTTTTAAGTATGTTAAATTACTTTGGTGATGCCTGGTAAAGCTACCGGATGGTCTTCCCATTTAAGGTCCCAATGATAATCCTCTATTTTTGGGCCTAGCGTTTCGGTAGATTTCATCACCTGTTCTAATGTCAGCGTTTGACCACTATATGCAACCATACGTCCCCAAATGGCCAACAGCGTACTGTTTGCCATTTCTTCACCCTGGTTTATTGGATTTCCACTTCTTATACCAGCAAAGAGTTCATTATGCTGAGTTTGGTACATATTGTTTTTCTCCCCGCTATAAATCCATTTGTTTTTTCCGGTGATTTCATATTTACTGCCAACATTAATAACTGCATTTCCATCTGAGCCTAAAACATCTACGCTGTTGCGATGCGATGTTCCCTCCTGCTGTCGGCAGAAATGGTACCCCTTAACTCCGTTGGCATACTCATACTCGATTGCAAAATGGTCATATATATTGCCAAAGATTTCATCAACACGAACTTGTCTGCCACCAGTTCCTGTGGCACTAACTGGCATTTTTCCACCCATTGCCCACGACATCAAGTCCAAGCTATGAACAGCCTGTTCCGTTATAAAATCACCCGAAAGCCAGCTATGGTAATGCCAGTTACGCATTTTATAGGTGAGATCAGTCCAATCCGGCTGACGAGGGTTTGACCAATTTCCCGCACCATTCCTGAAAGTGGAAACAGTTCTGATGTCTCCAACATCGCCAT
>NZ_CAMLHF010000076.1 GCF_946479715.1 uncultured Pedobacter sp.
CAGCAATCAGCCAAATCCTCTGCTAGTGTAGGCATGCGCCACTGATCGTTAACCACGTTTATTGGCGAACCTTTTTCTAAAGCGCCTTTTGCCCATAGCACAATATTACTGCGGCTCATATCACTTACTATACCATATACTAATATAGTGCGCAAAATTGCCCATCTGCAATTAGAGACTTTAATAATGTTCTCTGCCTCGACCTTCGTTTGTCCGTAATAACTTAAAGGATTGGGATCAGCCTCTTCATCATAAGGGCCTTTTGCACCATCAAAAATAAAATCGGTCGACAAATGCACCAACTGGATATCATGTTCTTCGCAAACTGAGATCAGTGTTTTTACCGATTCCACATTCAACTGATAAGCCAATTCCTTTTGATCTTCGCAGGTATCCACGTTGGTCATGGCAGCAGTATGAATGATGGCATCAGGCTTATAACGCCCAACAACTTCCTTCACATTCTGAGGATCCAAAATGTCCATTTCGGCATAAGTATATCCATCTTTAACAGGAAAACGATCAGCCCCTTTTGATGTTGCAATTAACTTAAATTGCTTCGTAGCAGATAACCGCTCTGTTATTTTCTGACCCAAAAGGCCATTACTTCCTGTAACTAGTATGGTTTTCATTAATGTTTATTTACAATTTTCAACAGCCGCCAACGCAGCAAAATCACTATTTAATGCTTTAAAAGGCATAATTAAAGCCTCAATAATACCGGCTAAATTATTGATTAAAAAACTGTGGAAAAACTTTTTATTTATATATGTATTTCTTGTATAAAAATTTTAACTTTGCAAACCGAATTGTAGGCCCATAAAACAGCCTTTAACAAATTGATATTTATAATTTTACCCAAAACAATATATGCCTAACATTGGAAAAATAGCGCAGATTATAGGACCGGTAGTTGACGTGAGTTTTGCTGACGATGCTCATTTACCTCAAATTTTCTCTGCATTAGAGATTGAAAAAGAAAACGGACAGAAAGTCGTTTTAGAAGTTCAACAACATCTTGGTGAAGACCGCGTACGTGCAATTGCAATGGACTCAACCGATGGTTTGGTTCGTGGAATGAAAGCATTAGATACTGGTGCTCCTATTCAAATGCCAGTTGGTGATCAAATTAAAGGTCGCTTATTCAATGTTGTTGGTGAAGCTATCGATGGTATTAATACTGTTAGCAAAACCGGTGGCAGACCAATCCACAATGCTCCTCCAAGATTTGATGAGTTATCAACTGAAACTGAAGTACTTTTTACAGGTATTAAAGTAATCGATTTATTAGAGCCTTATGCAAAAGGTGGTAAAATCGGTTTGTTCGGTGGTGCTGGAGTAGGTAAAACGGTATTGATCATGGAATTGGTAAACAACATTGCGAAAGCTTATGCTGGTTTATCTGTATTCGCTGGTGTTGGTGAGCGTACTCGTGAAGGTAACGACCTTTTACGTGAGTTTATCGAGTCTGGTGTAATCAACTATGGTGAAGACTTCCTTCATTCAATGGAAAAAGGCGGATGGGATTTGAGTAAAGTTGATACTGAAAAATTAAAAGAATCAAAAGCAACATTGGTATTCGGTCAAATGAACGAGCCTCCTGGTGCACGTGCTCGTGTAGCATTATCAGGATTAACAGTTGCTGAATATTTCCGTGATGGTGATGGCGAAGGCGCTGGAAAAGATATCCTTTTCTTCGTTGACAACATCTTCCGTTTCACTCAGGCTGGTTCTGAGGTATCTGCACTATTAGGTCGTATGCCTTCTGCTGTAGGTTACCAACCAACTCTTGCTACTGAGATGGGTTTAATGCAAGAGCGTATTACTTCAACTAAACGTGGTTCAATTACTTCTGTACAGGCTGTTTATGTACCTGCGGATGATTTAACTGACCCGGCTCCGGCTACAACTTTCGCCCACTTAGATGCTACAACAGTATTATCTCGTAAAATTGCTGAGCTAGGTATCTATCCTGCAGTGGATCCATTGGATTCTACTTCACGTATCTTATCTCCAGCTGTTTTAGGTGATGAGCACTATAACACAGCTCAACGTGTGAAAGAAACATTACAACGCTACAAAGAATTACAAGATATCATTGCAATCCTTGGTATGGACGAGTTATCTGAAGAAGATAAATTAGTTGTATCACGTGCACGTCGTGTTCAGCGTTTCTTGTCTCAGCCATTCCACGTTGCTGAGCAATTTACAGGCTTAAAAGGTGTATTGGTTGACATTAAAGATACCATCAAAGGATTTAACATGATCATGGATGGTGAAGTTGATGAATATCCTGAAGCTGCATTTAACTTAGTTGGAAGCATTGAAGAGGCTATTGAAAAAGGTAAAAAACTATTAGCTGAAGCAAACGCTTAATTTTTAAAGCGTACATAATATATATATGACATTAGAAATATTAACCCCAGATAAGAAAGTTTTTGAAGGTGATGTAACTGCAGTTACTGTTCCTGGTACCATGGGATCTTTTCAGATACTACATGACCATGCACCTATTATTTCAACTTTAGAGGATGGACCTGTAATTATTAAATGCAAAACCGGTGATCAAACCTTTACTATTAAAGGTGGTGTTGTTGAAGTTTTAAAAAACAAAATTATTGTGTTAGCCGAAGGGGTTGCCTAATATTTAATCATACAATATTCTAAAAGCCCTTTGAAAATTTCAAAGGGCTTTTTTTATTTATACCCTCGTCATCTCGACGCCAGGAGAGATCTCTTGAACTGGCATAACCAAGAGATCTCTCCTGGCGTCGAGATGACGAAAGCCTGACGACGAAGCCTGATGACGAAAGCCTGATCACGGAAAAAATCCCTCTAAAAAAATCAAAATTTCAATCAACTTTTTTAAGGTTTTCCACATTTTAAGAAGAAAATGCACAAATTTATAATGCTAGCATAACACCTATACCGAATACCGATTTCATATTTGGTATAGCGACCGCCACGTTAAGATATGAAATTGACTAATATTTAAGAATATAATTCTCAAATAAACAATAAATAAAGAATTATATTTTTTTTCATTTATTTTCATTCATCTATTGATAGTTTAACCGCCAAGAGGTAAATTGGATTCTATAAAACAACAAGAAATTAAACAACGATATGAACCTTTCAGTCAACGTCTTATTTACTGTAATTGTTAACCTAATTCTCCTACTGATTATTCAGAAGGATAAGGCGCTATAAAGGAATATTGAATACTTAAAATATACTAGAGCGCCACCACAAGTGGCGCTTTTTTAATGAAACATCTAAAATACAAAAACATACCTGACAAAAAATGCAATATTTCAATTCAAATACCATACTTTACTTAAATGGGCGGTTCGAAAAAGCGGCCGATACAAACGCCGATTTGTATGGTCAGTCGTTACATTACGGCTATGCAGTTTTTGAAGGGATAAGGGCCTACTCCACTCATAATGGCACTCGTGTTTTTAAAGCAAGAGAACATTTCGAAAGATTAAAACGCTCTGCAGAATTAGTTCATATTCCATTTACATGGGATATAAATAAATTAATCAAACAGACCTACAGGCTATTAGAAATCAACAATTTAAAGGATGCCTATATCCGTCCGTTAATATACTGCCCCCCTGCAATGTCATTGGTTGCAGCAAAAGAAGCTTCAATAATGATCTGTGTTTGGGACTGGGAAGCTTATCTTGGCCATAAACTCCTTAAAGTTTGCGTGTCCAGTTTTGAACGTCCAAATCCTAAATCTACACCTATCGAGGCTAAGGTTAGCGGCAACTACGTTAACTCCATACTAGCCACTACAGAGGCTAAGCGTAAAGGATTTGACGAGGCCTTATTACTTGATATGTATGGCAACGTTGCCGAAGCACCGGGTGCAAACATCTTTATTGAAAAAAACGGCAGGTTGTACACCCCTCCTCTTGGCAACATTTTACCAGGTATTACCCGCGCTACAGTAATTGAACTATGCCATATTTTAGATATAGAAATTATCGAGAAACACTTATCAGTAAAAGACCTTAAACATGCAGATAGCGCATTTTTCTGTGGTACAGCTACTGAAATTGCAGGAATAGGATCGGTAGACGAATATACATTCCCATTAAAATGGACCGAAAGTGCTGGCGCAACCATACAACGCACCTATAAATCCCTGGTATTAGAAAAACAGAACTACGAAGTAATCATATAATTACTACATAATATAATAAGTAAATAACAAAAAAGACCTAACCACATAATATGTCACAAACACCAGAAATCAATCGCTACAGTAAAACTTTTACACAAGATCCAACACAACCTGCTGCACAAGCAATGTTGTACGGAATTGGTTTAACTAAAGCAGATATGGATAAAGCTCAGGTTGGTATTGCCAGCATGGGATATGATGGAAACACCTGCAACATGCATTTAAATGATTTAGCCAAAATCGTTAAAGATGGTGTATGGAAAAATGACATGGTCGGTTTAACATTCAGCACTATTGGTGTTAGTGATGGTATGTCTAACGGAACAGATGGGATGCGTTATTCTTTAGTTTCAAGAGATGTTATTGCAGATTCAATTGAAACCATTTGTGGTGGACAATACTACGATGGATTGATCACTATACCTGGTTGCGATAAAAATATGCCAGGATCTATCATGGCGATGGGCCGTTTAAATCGCCCTTCTATCATGGTTTACGGTGGAAGTATCCACTCTGGAAACTACAAGGGTAAAGCATTAAACATTGTTTCTGCTTTTGAGGCATTGGGTCAGAAACTTGCAGGTAATTTAGAAGAAGAAGATTTCCAGGGTGTAATCAGAAATGCTTGTCCTGGTGCTGGTGCTTGCGGAGGTATGTATACTGCTAACACTATGGCTTCTGCTATTGAAGCATTAGGTATGAGTTTGCCTTATAGCTCTTCATACCCTGCATTAAGCGAAGAAAAGAGAAATGAGTGCTTAGAAGCCGGTAAAGCAATCAGAATTCTATTGGAAAGAAATATCCTTCCTTCAGATATCATGACAGAAAGATCATTCCATAATGCTATCGTAACTGTTATGGTTTTAGGCGGCTCTACCAATGCCGTATTGCATTTAATTGCAATGGCTAAATCGGTAGGCTTAAATTTACAACTTAGTGATTTCCAAAAAATCAGCGACAGCACACCAGTACTTGGCGATTTAAAACCAAGCGGGACTTACTTAATGGAAGATCTGCATGAAATTGGTGGTGTACCTGCTGTTTTAAAATACCTGATAAAAGTTGGTTTAGTTCATGGCGATTGTATCACCGTTACTGGTAAAACACTGGCAGAGAACGTAGCAGATGCTGTAGATCTTGACTTCGATAAACAAAAAATTATATTCCCGGTAACTGAACCGATTAAAGAAACCGGTCACTTACAAATGCTTTACGGTAACCTTGCAACTAAAGGTGCTGTAGCTAAAATCAGTGGTAAAGAAGGCGAAAAATTTGTAGGCCCTGCCCGCGTGTTCGACGGAGAGCAGAAACTGATTGCAGGAATTCAAAGTGGAAAAGTAAAAAGCGGAGACGTAGTAGTAATCAGACAGGTTGGTCCTAAGGGAGCTCCGGGTATGCCTGAAATGCTAAAACCAACTTCGGTTATTATAGGTGCAGGATTAGGTAAAACTGTGGCTTTAATTACAGATGGTCGTTTTTCTGGTGGTACTCACGGTTTCGTAGTAGGTCACATCACTCCTGAAGCATGGGATGGCGGAAACATCGCATTAGTTCATGATGATGACATCATCACTATTGATGCAGTAAATAACTCAATTGATGTTCATTTAACTGAAGAGCAGCTGGCAACCCGCCGAGCGGTTTGGAAACAGTTGCCACCGCCCGTCACAAAAGGAGTGCTCTATAAATACCTTAAACAAGTAAGCAATGCCAGCGAAGGCTGTGTTACTGATGCTTACAATGATTAATTAATTAGAAAACCTATACCCTAAACATACAACAATGGATACAGCACACGAGGAAACAACAACCTTAACAGAGCCTAAAAAAACAACAACTGTTTCAGGTTCTGTAGCTTTATTGGAAGGATTAATAGCTGAGGGTACCGATACCATTTTTGGTTACCCGGGCGGCGCCATCATGCCAATTTATGATGCGCTATACGATTACAAAGAAAAATTACAACATATTTTAGTACGTCATGAGCAAGGCGGCACGCATGCTGGCCAGGGTTATGCACGTACTTCAGGCAAAGTCGGTGTTGTTTTTGCAACCAGCGGTCCTGGCGCAACAAATCTGGTAACAGGTTTGGCTGATGCTCAGATAGACAGCACTCCTATGGTTTGCATCACAGGACAGGTTTTTGCACACCTTTTAGGAACAGATGCTTTCCAGGAAACTGATGTAATTAACATCACCACCCCGGTTACAAAATGGAACTATCAGGTAACTGATGCCACTGAAATCCCTAGTGTCCTTGCAAAAGCTTTTTACATAGCACGCAGTGGAAGACCAGGTCCGGTTTTAATTGACATCACCAAAAATGCGCAGTTACAAATGTTCGAATACGAAGGATATACCCCTTGCGAACACATCCGTAGCTACCGCCCTAAACCTTTGATCAGAAAAGAATATATCGAAGAGGCCGCAGCGTTAATTAACGGAGCAAAAAAGCCTTTCATACTATTTGGACAAGGTGTTTTATTAGGTAATGCAGAGCAAGAATTTAAAGCTTTTGTAGAGAAAAGCGGTATTCCGGCAGCATGGACAATATTAGGTGCCGGTGCTATCCCTACAGACCACCCGTTAAATGTTGGTATGCTTGGTATGCATGGCAACTACGGCCCTAACGTACAAACCAACTCTTGCGATGTTTTAATTGCAATTGGAATGCGTTTCGACGACCGTGTTACAGGCCGCTTAGATAAGTATGCAAAACAGGCAAAGGTTATCCATTTGGATATTGACCCTGCCGAAATTGATAAAAACGTAAAAGCAGACGTTCCTGTTTGGGGCGATTGTAAAGAAACTTTACCATTCTTAACTGCTTTGGTTGATCAGAAATCGCATACCGAATGGGTAGAAGAATTCAGGGCTTTTGATAAAACTGAGCAAGAAACCGTAATACAAAAAGAACTAAACCCGGAAAGCGGTGAGCTTACCATGGGCGAGGTTATCAATAAATTAAATGAGCTAACCAAAGGTGATGCTGTTATTGTTACCGATGTTGGCCAACATCAAATGGTTGCCTGTCGTTACGCCAAGTTTAACCAAACAAGAAGCAATATTACCAGCGGTGGCTTAGGTACTATGGGCTTTGGTTTACCGGCCGCAATTGGCGCTAAATTTGGTGCTCCGGAACGTACAGTAGTTGCCATTATTGGCGATGGTGGTTTCCAGATGACTTGCCAGGAATTAGGAACCATTATGCAAAGTGGCATCGATGTTAAAATCATGATTTTGAACAACAGATTCTTAGGAATGGTTCGTCAGTGGCAGCAGTTATTCCACGAAAAACGTTATTCTTTTGTAGACATTACCAGTCCTGACTTTGTAAAACTTGCTGATTCTTACTACATCGCAGGTAAAAAAGTTTCGGAGCGTGAAGACCTTGTTGCAGCATTACAAGAAATGTTGGACCACAAAGGTTCTTACCTTTTAGAGGTAATGGTAGCCAAAGAACACAACGTGTTCCCTATGGTTCCACAAGGAAGTAGTGTAAGCGAAATCAGACTTAAATAATTAAAGATCATGAGCAATTCCAACGATATAGAAATAACCGGAAAACAGGAATTTACGATTACTGCATATACCGAAAATAGAATCGGCATACTTAACCGTATAGCCATCATCTTCTCCAGAAGAAAAATTAACATTGAAAGTTTAAACACCTCTCCTTCAGAAATTGAACACATTCACCGTTTCAATATTCTGATCCATGAAACGGAAGAGGTTGTTCGTAAACTGGCCCGTCAGATAGAAAAGCAGGTAGAAGTATTAAAAGTATATTACAATACTAACGAAGACATCATCTGGCAGGAAATGGCATTATATAAAGTACCTACAGATACCATTGCAGAAAAAGTATCGGTAGAGCGTTTGCTTCGCGAATATGGCGCAAGAGCAGTAGTGATTCGTAAAGATTATACTGTTTTTGAAACCACCGGACACAGAGAGGAAACTGATAAACTGATTGAGGTGCTACAGCCTCATGGATTAATTGAGTTTGTAAGAAGTGCAAGGGTTGCCATTATTAAAGACAGCGAAGGTTTTAACCGCAAGCTTAGAGAATTTGAGCGCAGAGAACCAGGCGAGGATGTGATTGAAAATGAATTCCTTGATAAAGAGAAAAATGTATTTAGCATGTAATTCGTAGCAAACCGAATAGGCATTACAGAACTAATAAAATGGAAAACACTCTTTTTAAAACGATTATACAAACCAGGAAGAACTTTATTGAGTTGATTGAAACATCAACGATTGAAGAGGTAAACGAGGTGCCTGCAGGCTTTAACAACAATATAATTTGGAATTTTGGCCATCTTATATCCAGTCAGCAGATACTTTGTTACAAACTGGCCAATGTTGCTCCTATTGTAGCAGATCAGTATATTCTGGATTATCAAAAAGGTACAAAGCCAGAGAAGTTCATTGAAGCCGAAGAAATAAACATTTTAAAAGACCTGGCGCTTAACACTATTGATAAGCTGGCAGAAGATCTGAACAACAATGTTTTTGTAAGTTACAACACGCGTACTACAAGCTACGGGATAGAGCTAAGAAGTACGATTGAAGCAGTACAGTTTTTTCCGATACATGATGCCTACCACTATGGTATTGCATCATCAATTAAAAAAGTATTAAATAAAAGTAAATAAGAACCTTATAACAAAAACCGATAAAACGATGTCAAATTATTTTAACACATTACCTCTTAGAGAAAAATTAAACCAATTAGGTGTTTGCGATTTCATGGACAGTTCTGAATTTCTTGATGGCGTAAATGCACTAAAAGGAAAAAAACTGGTAATTGTAGGTTGTGGAGCACAAGGCCTTAACCAAGGTTTAAATTTAAGAGATAGTGGTTTAAATGTTGCCTATACTTTAAGAAAAGAAGCTATTGAAGGCAAAAGAGATTCATGGAAAAATGCTACAGAAAACAACTTTACTGTTGGCACTTACGAAGAATTAATTCCTACAGCTGATGTAGTGATTAACCTTACTCCTGATAAACAACATACTGCAGTTGTAACTGCAATTATGCCATTAATGAAACAAGGTGCAACTTTATTGTACTCGCACGGTTTTAACATTGTGGAAGAAGGTATGCAGATCCGTAAAGATATTACGGTTATCATGGTAGCACCAAAATGCCCGGGTAGTGAAGTGAGAGCTGAGTATGTAAGAGGTTTTGGTGTACCTACCCTAATCGCTGTACACCCGGAGAACGATCCAGAAGGAAAAGGTTTAGCACAAGCTAAAGCTTACTGCGTTGGAACTGGTGGTCATAGAGCTGGTGTTTTAAAATCATCTTTTGTTGCTGAAGTAAAATCAGATTTAATGGGCGAGCAAACTATCCTTTGTGGTTTGTTACAAACTGGTTCAATCCTTTCATTCGATAAAATGATTGAAAAAGGAATCGATGCTGGTTATGCTTCTAAACTTGTTCAGTATGGTGTTGAAGTAATTACTGAAGCATTAAAACATGGCGGTGTTTCTGGTATGATGGACAGATTAAGCAATGTAGCTAAGGTTAAAGCTTTTGAAATCTCAGAAGAATTGAAAGACATTATGCGTCCGCTATTCCAAAAGCATCAGGATGATATCATGAGCGGTGAGTTTAGCCGTACAATGATGGAAGACTGGGCTGCCGGTGATAAAAACTTATTAGCATGGCGTGCTGCTACAGGAGAAACTGCTTTTGAAAAAACTCCTGCTGGTGATGTAAAAATTGGCGAACAAGAATATTTTGATAACTATACTTTAATGGTTGCTTTTGTTAGAGCAGGTGTTGAATTGGCTTTCGAAACAATGGTTCAGGCGGGTATTAAACCAGAATCTGCTTACTATGAGTCGTTACACGAAACTCCACTTATTGCCAATACTATAGCACGTAAAAAGTTATTCGAAATGAACCGTGTTATCTCTGATACTGCTGAATATGGTTGTTACCTATTTGACTATGCTTGTAAACCTTTATTGGCTGATTTCATGACTAAAGTAGATACTGATTTAGTAGGTAAAAACTTTAACGAAGGTAAAGATGGTTCGGTTGATAACAGAACGTTAATTGCAATTAATGAGGCGCTTCGTTCTCATGAAGTTGAAATAGTTGGCGCCAGATTAAGAAAAGCAATGACTGCAATGAAATCTATAAAAACAGCATAATAATATTAAATGTCACAGCCCGTCGTCCATATCACAAAACTAAATTTAAAGTATCAGCACAAACCCGTGTTAAAGGATTTGAACTGGACTATAAATCGTAATGAGAATTGGTTATTGTGCGGAACAAGCGGAAGTGGCAAAACATCATTAGCTAAAGCTATGGCCGGTATAGGCCATAGCTACAGTAATATTGAAATCAACTTTAATCCTCAAAGCAGTTTACCTGCTATGGCCTATTATGTGGCCAATTGGTTTCAATTTAAAGACTTGGAAGGCCAGTCTAATTTCTATTATCAGCAGCGTTACAATAAACAATCAACAGAAACTACCGCCACGGTAAAAGCTGAATTGGAAAGTTTCGGCAAAAAACATTCACTTTCATTCAATGAGGTGGATAGGGTTTTAACTGCTTTAGGGTTTTCGGAATTAAAAGACTCCACACTTATCCAGCTATCCAGCGGAGAACATAAAAAATTACAATTGGTTAAGGCCTTATGGTTAAAGCCTCAGTTGTTAATACTTGATCTTCCTTATAACGGATTGGACGTACTTTCCCGTAAAAACTTAAACGCTTTACTTGAAGAAATTTCTGAAGCAGGAACACAGTTGATCTTAATCAGCAACGAAGCCGAGCTACCTGCCTGCATCAATCGCATCGCAACAATTGAGGAAGGCAAATTAGTCGAAATTTCGGCTGATGAACGTGCCTGGAATGATATGGAAGCATTTGACAAACCTGTTCCTACTTTTTTGAGCGAATCAGTTGTAAATGCTTCATCTGCAGAGATCATTAGAATGATCAATGTAAATATCAGTTATGGCGAAAAACAGGTGTTAAAAAACATCAACTGGGAAGTTAAGGCCGGAGAAAAATGGGTTTTGCATGGCCATAACGGCTCTGGAAAATCAACTTTGTTAAGTTTAATCTGTGGCGATCATCCTCAGGCTTACGCCAATGATTTTCATTTATTTGGAAACAAAAGAGGAAGCGGAGAAAGTATCTGGGAGATTAAAGAACGAATTGGTTTAATATCACCAGAATTGCACTGGTATTTTGATCCATCAGCAACTGTTTGGCAAAGTATTGTTTCTGGCTTTTATGATAGTTCAGGCTTATTTTGTGATCCGGGATATTCAAAAAAAGCTCAGACCGATGAATTAATTCATTATTTCGGCTTAGACGAATATAAAAATACCCTGATGAACGAGCTGCCTCTTGGTAAACAAAGGCTGGCATTATTGGCCCGTACCATTGTAAAGAATCCGGAGCTATTAATATTGGATGAACCTTGCCAGGGATTAGACCAGCAACAAACATTGCATTTTAACAAACTGGTAGATGAATTGTGCAAAAATGGTACAACATTAATTTATGTTGGTCATTTTGAATCACAAATACCTGGCTGTATTGAGAAAAGAATTTTATTAGAAAACGGTGAAGTAAAATCCGTCGAAACCTTATTAGAGAGCGTACTATGAAGAAGAATATCTTAGTAATACCCGGCGATGGCATCGGGCCTGAAGTAACCACATGGGGGAAAGCCATTTTAGAACAAATAGCCGAAGATTTTGGCCATGAGTTTACCTTTGACGAAGCTTTAATGGGTCATGCTGCTATCGAAGCAACAGGCAGCCCATTGCCAGATGATACCCTGGAAAAAGCCAAACAAAGTGATGCAATCCTCTTTGGAGCTGTAGGCCACGCCTTGTATGATAACGATCCTTCGCTTAAAGTACGTCCGGAGCAAGGTTTACTTAAGATCCGTAAAGAATTGGGTCTTTATGCCAACCTACGCCCTATTTTATTGTTTGATGAATTGTTAAATGCATCAAGCATTAAACCAAGTATACTAAAAGGTACAGATATTTTATTTTTCAGAGAGCTGACAGGCGACGTTTATTTCGGAGAGAAAACACTTTCTGAGGATAGAAATACCGCGTCAGATCTAATGATCTATCACCGATACGAAATAGAAAGAATAGCACACAAAGCTTTTCAGGCTGCAATGCAGCGTAACAAAAGGTTATGTTCGGTAGATAAAGCCAACGTGCTTGAAAGCTCCAGATTATGGAGGGCAACCGTGCAGGCTATCGCTAAAGAATACCCTGAGGTTGAAACTGAACATATGTTTATAGACAATGCCGCAATGCAACTGATCAAAGATCCTAAGCGCTTTGATGTAGTACTAACTGCCAATTTATTTGGTGATATCCTTACAGATGAAGCTTCGCAAATTGCAGGCTCAATGGGGATGCTAGCCTCGGCCTCAATAGGTGATGGTACCGGTTTCTTTGAACCAATCCATGGCTCTGCACATGACATCACCGGAAAAGACCTGGCCAACCCACTGGCTTCTATCCTATCCGTAGCGCTAATGCTCGAAATAGGTTTTGGACTAAAAGAAGAAGCCAAAACAGTAGTTGCCGCAGTTGACAAAGTACTCAAAGAAGGCTTTAGAACTAATGACATTGCCGACGGCACCACAAATCCTTATAAAGTATTAGGTACTAAGGAAATGGGTAAACTCGTCTTAAAATATATTACACAAAAAACCTATACTAACTAAAAACGAAAATTATGTTACACGATCCAAATAGAGTTTATGTGTTTGACACCACGTTGCGTGATGGTGAACAAGTGCCGGGTTGCCAATTAACAACCCCAGAGAAAATAGAAATTGCCAAAGAATTGGAAGCCCTTGGTGTGGATATCATTGAAGCAGGTTTTCCTATTTCAAGTCCAGGTGATTTCCAAAGTGTTGTAGAACTTTCTAAAGCGGTATCTGAGCCAATCATTTGTGCACTTACACGTGCAAACAAAGGCGATATTGATTCTGCTGTTGCTGCATTGAAATTTGCAAAACGTCCGCGGATCCATACAGGTATCGGCTCGTCTGACATGCACATCAAACATAAATTTAACAGTACAAGAGAAGATATTTTAGCACGTGCAGTTGAAGCCGTTAAATATGCCAAGCAATTTGTAGAGGATATTGAATTCTATGCAGAAGATGCTGGCCGTGCTGATGTACACTTTCTTGCCCAGATGGTAGAAGCGGTTATTGCAGCCGGTGCTACTGTTGTAAACATACCAGATACTAATGGTTATTGCTTGCCAGATCAATACGGAAGCAAAATCAAGTTTTTGAAAGAGAACGTAAAAAACATTGACAATGCCATTATATCTGTGCATTGCCATAATGATTTAGGTTTGGCTACCGCAAATTCAATTGCAGGCTTACAAAACGGTGCCCGTCAAATTGAAGGTACCATTAATGGTATTGGAGAACGTGCAGGTAATACCTCTATTGAAGAGGTGGTCATGATTTTAAAAACGCACCAGACATTAGGTTTGCATACCAATATCAACACTAAAAACTTTTATGAGTTGAGCCGTATGGTAAGTTCACAAATGCGCATGCCGGTACAACCAAATAAAGCAATTGTTGGAAGCAACGCCTTTGCACATAGCTCAGGTATCCACCAGGATGGTTTCTTAAAAAACCGCGAAAATTACGAAATTATACGTCCTGAAGATGTTGGTTTCCCTGATGCAAGTATTGTACTTACTGCACGCAGTGGCCGTCATGCTTTAAAGTTCCATTTGGAGCGCTTAGGCTTTAATTTAAGTAAAGAAGAATTGGGCGAAGCCTATCATCGCTTCCTTACAGTTGCAGATAGTAAATTAGATATTAATGATGATGATCTTTTGTTAATGATGGGCAAGCAACAATTAGCTTAACCTTCATTTCACAAAAAGAATTCATAATAAAAAAAGAAAAAAATGAGCAAAACATTATTTGATAAGGTGTGGGACACTCACGTGGTACGTAAAATAGAAGGTGGCCCCGATGTGCTTTTTATTGATCGCCACCTTATCCACGAAGTGACAAGCCCTGTTGCCTTTTTAGGTTTAAAAAGCAGAGGGATAAAAGTTTTATACCCTGAGCGTACATTTGCTACGGCAGATCATAACACCCCAACAATTAACCAGCATTTGCCGGTTGCAGATCCGCTTTCGGCTAACCAGTTAAAGGCATTAGAGTCTAACTCAAATGAATATGGTATCAGCCACTGGGGCCTGGGCCATCAAAAAAATGGTATTGTACACGTTGTAGGTCCTGAATACGGAATTACACAACCAGGTGCTACTATTGTTTGTGGTGATTCGCATACTTCTACGCATGGTGCTTTTGGTGCTATCGCTTTTGGTATTGGTACTTCTGAAGTAGAAATGGTACTTTCTACACAGTGCATTATGCAGCCAAAACCTAAAAAAATGCGTATCAATGTTAATGGTAAATTAGGTGTAGGTGTTACTCCTAAAGACGTTGCATTGTTTATCATTTCTCAGCTTACAACTTCTGGCGCAACCGGATATTTTGTTGAGTATGCTGGTGATGTTTTTGAAAACATGACTATGGAAGGCCGTATGACGGTTTGTAACCTGAGTATTGAAATGGGTGCCCGTGGCGGTATGATCGCTCCTGATGAAACTACTATCAATTACGTAAAAGGTCGTGAGTTTAGCCCTAAAGGCGAAGCCTGGGATAGAGCATTAGCTTATTACAAAACGTTAAAAACTGATGCTGATGCTGTTTTTGATAAAGAATTAACTTTCGATGGTTCTTCAATTGAACCAATGATCACATATGGTACAAACCCTGGAATGGGAATGGGAATTTCTCATGACATCCCTGATGCTGAACATGTAGAAGGTGGCGCTGCAACCTATGCTAAATCATTAGGTTATATGGGCTTCTCGGAAGGCGAATCTATGATCGGAAAGAAAATAGATTTCGTTTTTGTTGGTAGCTGTACTAACGGACGTATCGAAGATTTCAGAGCATTTACTTCTATTGTAAAAGGCAGACATAAAGCTGACAACGTAACCGTTTGGTTGGTTCCGGGTTCTCATATTGTTGAGGCTCAAATCAAAGAAGAAGGCCTATTGGATATTTTAACCGAAGCTGGCTTTGAATTACGCCAACCTGGTTGTTCAGCTTGTTTAGCAATGAACGACGATAAGATACCTGCAGGAAAATATGCTGTAAGTACCTCGAACAGAAATTTTGAAGGAAGACAAGGTCCTGGTTCAAGAACCATGCTAGCCAGTCCGTTAGTTGCTGCAGCTGCAGCTGTTACCGGTGTGGTTACAGACCCAAGAACATTAATTGAAGAACTTGTCTAAACACACTTAAAAGATTAAAATGGCCTACGATAAATTTAATATACTAAAAAGCACCGCGGTTCCACTTCCAATAGAAAACGTGGATACCGATCAGTTAATTCCTGCCCGCTTTTTAAAAGCTACAGAACGTGTTGGGTTTGGCGACAACCTTTTCCGCGACTGGAGATATAACCCAGATAATACACCAAAAAAAGACTTTGTATTAAACAACCCTATTTATAGCGGTAAAATACTTGTTGGTGGTAAAAACTTTGGTTCAGGTTCATCAAGAGAGCATGCTGCCTGGGCGGTTTATGATTATGGATTCAGATGTGTGGTATCAAGCTTTTTTGCTGATATCTTCAGAAACAACTGCCTAAACATTGGTGTATTGCCAGTTCAGGTTAGCCCTGAGTTTTCTGAAAAAATCTTTGCTGCAATTTTTGCTGATCCTAATACTGAACTGGAAGTAAACTTACCGGAACAAACCATTACACTTTTAGCAACAGGCGAAAAAGAAAAATTCGAAATTAGTCCGTATAAAAAAGACAATATGTTGAATGGTTTTGATGACATCGATTACCTGCAAAGCATAAAACCAGAAATCGAAGAGTTTGCATTGCAGCTACCTCTTTAAGAAAACATAGCTATTACCCGTCATGCTATAGCACACATCGTCATCTCGACGATAGGAGAGATTTCTTGGTTATACCACTTCAAGAGATCTCTCCTATCGGAGAGATGACGATGACGGATAATTAGTATAAAAAAAGTAAGACCCGAGACATGGAAAGAAGGAAAATAGAGATAATGGATACTACACTCCGCGATGGAGAACAAACATCGGGTGTGTCTTTTTCCATTTCAGAAAAGTTAACCATAGCCCAGTTATTATTGGAAGAACTCCATGTTGACCGGGCTGAAATTGCTTCTGCACGTGTATCTGACGGAGAGTTTCAGGCAGTAAAAGCAGTTTTAAATTGGGCGGAAGCAAACGGATATGCAGATCGTATAGAAGTATTATCTTTTGTAGACAATGGTGTTTCTATCGACTGGATGTTAAAAGCAGGTGTTAAAGTTCAGAACCTGCTTACCAAAGGTTCATTAAACCATTTAACCCATCAGCTTAAAAAAACACCAGAACAACATTTTGAAGAAATTAAGCAGGTTATTGATCTGGCAATTGCCAACAACATTGCTACCAATGTTTATTTAGAAGACTGGAGTAATGGTATGCGTAACTCTCCGGAGTATGTGCTGCAATTTTTAGATTTTCTAACTACACAGCCCATAAAAAGAGTATTATTACCGGATACACTGGGTATTTTAACACCTGGCGAAACCTTTAAATATATTACCGAGCTTAAATCAAAATATCCGGATACCCATTTTGATTTCCATGCACATAACGATTATGATCTTGGTACAGCCAATGTTTTAGAATCTGTAAAAGCTGGAATAAGTGGTTTGCATTTAACAGTAAACGGAATGGGCGAAAGAGCAGGAAATGCAGCAATGGCCAGCGCTATTGCCGTAATTAATGACTTTGCACCCGAGGTTGAAGTTCAACTTAGAGAATCTTCTATTTATAAAGTTAGTAAACTGGTTGAAACATTTTCGGGTGTTAGAATCCCTTCAAACAAACCGATTGTTGGCGATAATGTATTTACCCAAACAGCCGGAATTCATGCTGATGGAGACAACAAAAACAACCTGTACTTTAACGACCTCCTACCTGAACGTTTCGGCAGAAAACGCAGTTATGCATTAGGAAAAACTTCCGGTAAAGCCAATATTGAAAAAAACCTGCAAGAATTAGGCTTAAAACTAAACGATGCCGACCTAAAGAAAGTTACTCAAAGAGTAATTGAATTAGGCGACAAAAAAGAAACCGTAACCAAAGAAGATCTTCCTTATATCATTTCGGACGTGTTAGACAGCAGCCTTTATGAAGAAAAGGTTATTGTAGAATCGTACGTATTGATGAATGCAATGGGCTTACGTCCATCTGCGACTATCTCCGTAGTAATTGAAGGAGAAAAGTTCGAAGAGAATGCGCAAGGCGATGGTCAGTTTGATGCATTTATGAATGCATTAACGAAGGTTTATGCAAAAAAAGAAAGATGCTTACCAAAGCTAATCGACTATGCCGTAAGGATAGCTCCCGGAAGTAATTCAGACGCTTTATGCGAAACAATTATTACCTGGGAAACCGACCAGAAAGTATTTATTACCAGAGGTCTTGATTCAGATCAGACCGTGTGTGCAATTAAAGCTACCCAGAAAATGTTGAACATTATTTAAAGGTAAATTAGCATCACAAATAAAAACTGGTTATAATTAAAGAAATATTAAAAAAACACAACTAAAAATATATGAAACTTAATATCGCTCTTTTAGCGGGAGACGGAATTGGACCTGAGGTTATTGATCAGGCAGTTAAAGTATCAAATGCCGTAGCACAAAAATTTAATCACGAAATTGTATGGACTTCTGCCCTAACCGGCGCTGCTGCAATTGATGCTGTTGGCGAACCTTATCCAGATGCTACACACGATATCTGTATGGCAGCTGATGCTGTTTTATTTGGCGCTATCGGTCACCCACGTTATGACAATGATCCAAAGGCCACTGTTCGTCCGGAACAAGGACTTCTAAAAATGCGTAAAAAACTGGGCTTATTTGCAAACGTACGTCCAACATTTACTTTCCCATCTTTAATTGATAACTCTCCATTAAAAAGAGAGCGTATAGAAGGTACAGATCTTATTATCCTTCGTGAGTTAACAGGTGGTATTTATTTTGGCGAAAGAGGTAGAAAAGACGATGGCAATACTGCTTTCGATACTTGCACCTACACCAGAGAAGAAGTTCAGCGCCTGGCTAAATTAGGCTTTGAAATGGCAATGACCCGTGGTAAAAGACTTTGTTGCGTAGATAAAGCAAACGTATTGGAAACATCACGTTTGTGGAGAGAAACTGTACAAGACATGGAAAAAGATTTCCCTGAGGTAACGGTAAGCTACGAATTTGTTGATGCAGTTGCGATGCGTTTGGTACAATGGCCAAATTCATACGATGTATTGATCACAGAAAACTTATTTGGTGATATTTTAACTGATGAAGCATCTGTAATTTCTGGCTCTATGGGCCTTATGCCATCTGCTTCAATTGGTGTTCATACTTCCTTATTTGAGCCAATTCACGGTTCTTACCCTCAGGCTGCCGGTAAAGACATTGCCAATCCTTTGGCAACTGTATTGTCTGCCGCAATGATGTTTGAAGATGCTTTCGGATTAAAAGAAGAAGCAGAATTGATCAGATCAGTAGTAAACAAATCTCTTGCAGAAGGAATTGTAACTGAAGATCTATCTGGAAAAAATAAAGCATACAAAACCAGTGAAGTTGGTGATTGGTTGGCTAAAAATATATAAGTTATTTTTTTAGCGCTTCGTCATCTCGACGAAGGAGAGATCCCGGGTTAACAACAGTTCAAGAGATCTCTCCTTCGTCGAGATGACGTTAAGAATATCCGTCACAGAACCTCTCGCTTACTTTCATAAAAATGACTGACTTTACTTCAAAATTAGACTCAAAGGCTGCATCACAGCGATTAGCAGATGTTGTAAAACATACTCCACTCATTTACAATTCCAAGTTATCTGAAAAATACCAGTGCGAAATATATCTGAAACGTGAGGACCTCCAAATTGTGCGATCGTACAAATTGCGTGGTGCTTACAATATGATCAGTCAGTTGAGTCCGGAAGAATTGAGCCGAGGGGTTGTTTGCGCAAGTGCCGGCAATCATGCCCAGGGAGTTGCTTTCTCTTGCGATAAACTCGGCACCAAAGGTGTCATCTTTATGCCTGAAATTACGCCAAGGCAAAAAGTAAAGCAAACAGAAATGTTTGGCAACGGCAGTGTAGAGCTTGTTTTAGTCGGAGATACTTTTGACGACTGCCTTATGGAAGCTTTGGCTTATACTAAGGAGCACAACATGACTTTTATTCCACCATTTGATAATTACAGCATTATTGAGGGCCAGGGTACAGTTGGTGTAGAGATATTCGAAGATTTGCCA
Organism: uncultured Pedobacter sp.; assembly: GCF_946479715.1. The sequence goes on from NZ_CAMLHF010000076.1 coordinate 19,618, forward strand.
GGCGTTGAGGTGGTAATTATGCCAATCGGCGGTGGTGGTCTTGCTGCAGGTGTAGGAAGCTATTTAAAAAATGAAAATCCAAATATACAGTTGATAGGTGTTGAGCCCGAAGGCGCACCATCTATGTTAAAAGCATTTGAGCATGGTGGCCCTGTAACATTACCTGAAATAAACCGTTTTGTTGATGGTGCTTCGGTAAAGCGCGTAGGTAACTTAACTTACGACCTTTGCACAAAGGTGCTAGATAGTATGTTACTGGTTGCAGAAGGAAAGATTTGCACCACCATATTAAAACTTTATAATGAGGATGCTATTGTTGTGGAACCAGCAGGAGCATTATCTGTTGCTATTCTTGATGCTTGCAAGGATAAAATAAAAGGAAAAACTGTAGTTTGTGTGGTGAGCGGTGGCAATAACGACATCGAGCGCATGCAGGAGATTAAAGAGAAATCTTTACTTTATGAAGGACTTAAACATTACTTCATTGTTCGGTTTCCGCAAAGACCAGGAGCACTTAAGCTTTTTGTGAACAATGTACTTGGTCCGCATGATGACATTACCCGCTTTGAATTCATTAAAAAAACCAATAAGGAAAATGGCCCTGCTTTAGTTGGTATTGAGCTTACAGATCGCACAGATTATGATGCTTTAGTGCAAAGAATGAAGGAATTTAAGTTTGAAATTATAGAGCTTAATAACGACAAAACACTATTTGAATATTTGGTTTAAGTTGGCAGTATATAACAATATTCTGCATAACATTTTAATTACAGAATAAGCAAACACAGTGCTTTAATTTTTATGGCAATAAATTTGCTTGACTAATTTCAAAACACACAAATCACATGAAAAAGCTATTATTTTTAATCCTATGTACCACCACGCTAGGCTTGGTGTCGTGCAAAAAAGACACCATTATAAATGAAACGCCGAACAGGACTTTCATTTATACGATTCAACCAAACTCCTGGACTTTGAGTGCGGATGGCTTTACATACACAACTATTTTAGATATCGATGAGATTGATGGTGTCACTATGGATGATGAAGGTGTATTGATTTATCTAACAGATCCGAACAATGCAAATATTCAAAGACAAATACCTTTTGTTTATAACCGTGATGCATACAGTTTTGAATTTAAGCAGCAAGAGATTAGAATTAACATTCAGAGTCCTGATGAGCAAGATAGAACTCCAATAGCACCTACAAAACCAATTACAGCTAAAGTCATCATCATCCCTTCTACCTTCCAACCGTAAACACGGCCGGAATAGCTTCAGGATAAAGATTAAAAATCAATTATATTCTAAAAGCCAGCACTTGATAGGCGCTGGCTTTTTTGTATCAAAAAAGTTACCCTTCACATATACTAGAGCCTTAATTAAGTTCAAACTATATTATCTATATTAGAGATAACAACCAAATAATAAACGACTTCTAGAACTTTAGAAGATATTTAATGGCCTAAATCATCCCGATATGCCTAAATATTACTTTAAAAGACTTGAGTACCTGAACGCGCTCATACCAAACAGAATCATTGATCCATTTAAGGGATCAACTGAAAATTCTAATGCCATTAGGCGGCACTCGCCTATGCCCCAAGAAATTTTAAGAACTCATCCCATGCCGTAATATTTTAACGACTCTCATCGTCGTGCAATTCATTTAATTTAGTCATCCCCTATTAAAATGAACACAAACGTTAGCGCTTCCTCCACCCCAAGTAAAATTCCTGTGCTAAAAGGTTTTATTGAGAACAATAAAACCCTGACGACAATCTTATTCTTAATTTCTATAAGCTTATTAGTCTATTTTCCTGTGCTTTCGCATAAATTCCAGATGCGTTGGGATGACCAATGGGTAGTAGTTAATGCCTACACAGAAGATGGCTTAACACGAAGCAACTTATGGGCAATACTGACCGAGTTTTACAATGGACAATTTGCCCCCGCAAATCAACTGTCGTACACATTACTTTATTCCGCATTTGGATATAATCCCTTCTGGTTCCATCTCCTAGGAGTTATTATACATATAAATAATGTAATTCTGGTTTATCTTTTTATCAAAAAGCTTCTAAACCTTTCTAAAAGTTTTAAAACAGAATCTGTAACCCGGATCGCATTTCTTACGGCCATAATCATGGCAGTACATCCATTTCTTGTGGAATCTGTGGCTTGGCTATCCGCCTCTAAAATTCTCATTTATAGTTTCTTCTATTTAATTGCTATTCACATTTACCTAAGCTACCTCGTTTCTAAGAAGATAGGCCATTACTTATTAGTCGTTTTGTTTTTCATTTTGTCATTTGCCGGGAAGGAACAGGCAGTTACACTCCCGGTTTGTCTTTTATTAATAGACTATGTATTAAAACGCAATTTTCGAAGCAAATGGCTATGGTTTGAGAAGTTACCTTTATTTATTATTGCTTTCATTTTTGGATATATTACCTTGCTTTCCCAAAGTGCAGACAAGACTGGTTTGCTATCTGAGGCCCCTCGCTATCCATTTTACCAGAATATCATATTTGCCAGCTATTCTGTTACCGAATACCTTGTAAAATGTCTAATCCCTGTTAAATTAAGCTACTTATATGTGTTTCCAAATGCTATAGGCAGAGAAGTTCCCATGCGGTTCTGGATGTACCCGGCAATGCTATTAATTATATGTGTTTCGTTTTGGGGTTTCTGGAAAAAGCACTGGGTCTTTTTTGGAATCAGTTTTTTCATTATCCATCTTGGGGTTTGTCTGCATATCATACCGATTTCCAGATTCGCGATTGTTGCCGACAGGTATGTATACGTAGCCTCAATAGGGATCTTTTTCCTTATGGCCTACTTCGTGGATAAGGCACTAAGCAATTTAAAATACAAAAACTTAACAATTATGCTCACTTTCTTGTATGTACTCTCCATAGGCATTTATGCCCATCAACATAGTAAGATCTGGCATGACAGTGACAAGCTAAAACAAGAGCTGAAAGAGCTGCTTAAAAAAAGAAACGACTTCCAGAAACACAAGGCTAACAAATGAAACTAACTTTTATTAACATAGATTTCATCATCCTTATTCCACCTTTAATCAGGGTCGAATTATTTCTGTTGCAACATTGGTGACCCCGTTCCGGGGTCTTATAAATGCAATCGAATCATTAAAAAATTAACCTAATTATAATTTGTTAAAATTAAAAATCATGAAAAAAACACTTAAAATAGTAGGAGTTCTGGCTGTTGTGATCACATTGGTTTGTAATCTCCAATATGCATTCTTTGATTATGACGTAACAAACAACTCAGGAGCAGCGAATGCTGCATGGACCGATGCGAACGGTACTATGTATTGCGGAACCACAGGCAATACAAGTTACAGAACAGGTACATGGGTTTGGCAAAATGACAATTACTACAAAGTTGTTGAAGGCTGGTATGGTTACGACTATGGTTATTATGAATTTTTCCCAAACAATTCGGGAACTCAATGCGGTATAGGGTACAATCCTTACAGACCTCATAATAATTATCATGATGTTACCAATATCGTACCTAGCTGGCCTGAATACTAAATTTAAAATCCGCCATCTGATTAAGGTGGCGGATTATTCAATATTTACTCAAAATCAAATATCCCATCAATGAAGTACTATCTACTTTTCCCT
>NZ_CAMLHF010000077.1 GCF_946479715.1 uncultured Pedobacter sp.
GAGATCTGTGGTAGTGACTGGAGTTCAGACGTGTGCTCTTCCGATCTAACTAAGTGTAGAATATCCTGCAAGTTTTATGCTTATCGCCTCAATGAACCCTTGTCCATGTGGTTTTTATAATCACCCGGAAAAGGAATGTACTTGTGGGCCGGGCGTTGTTCAAAAATACCTGAGCAAGATATCAGGACCACTTTTAGATCGTATAGACCTTCATGTGGAAGTTACGCCTGTAAACTTTAACGAACTCACCTCTGCTTTTGAAGCAGAAAAGAGTGAAAAGATAAGAGACCGGGTTATTAAGGCAAGAGCGGTTCAGGACGCCCGATTTTCCGCAATCAATACACTGCATTGCAATGCCCAGATGAGCCCCAATATGGTACGCAACATTTGCAAGATTAATGATGCCGGGCAAATATTGATAAAGCAGGCAATGGAAAAGCTGGGGCTATCCGCCCGGGCTTATGATCGTATCCTAAAAGTATCCAGAACTATTGCAGATCTGGCAGGAAGCCAGGATATTGAATTAGAGCACCTGGCAGAAGCGATACATTACCGAAGTCTTGATCGCGACAGCTGGGCTGGTTAATCTAGGTCATCTTCCAGATCTTCTTCATCTTCCTCTTCAGGAACGTAAGCCATGATTTCTCTGCCGATGTTGTTGATTTCTTCATCTATTTCAAAAACAGGAATAGCTGTTTCCGGATCAAGTTTTAACCACTGTAAATCGGTGTCTTTTTGTATGTGAGCATATTCTTTGCCGTTTTTAAAGATCACATAAGTATCATTTCCCTCTGGAAATACGGCATAATCTACATCTCCAATGCTAATGTCGAAGGGCTGTTGCATAGTTTTATTTTTTTTTATTCCCGGATGTACTATTAACGCAGGGTTGAGTAATTATAAAACTGCATTTTTCCGGTTCCGGTTATGTTAATTGTTTTTGTTTCATTATTGCCATTAGCCCCTTTTAAATCAACCGTAATGGCATTATCTCCTTTCTTCAAAGGGATTCTTGCATAACGGATCTGGCTAGGCAAGGTTTGCCAGTTTCGGGTATCTGCTTTCTCCGAAAGCAAACTATACAACTGCATTCCAAAACCCAATCCCTCAAGTAAAGTATTGTCTTTACCGTCTTTTCCGTTTCCTTTAGCGCTAGCTTTAAGTACATATTCTGCACTTTTCTTTACCGCAAGACGGGTAAGTACTTTGCCCATCTCCTTTGCAAAACGTTGATCAAGCGTTTTAAACGCAAGCTCATTAATATCTTCTGCCTTTTCAAAGTTTATGGTCGACTGCCCATCAGTAATAGTCGCGCTTGTAAAATAAGGCTGCTGAGCAACGTATTTAGGATATGTGGCCCTAAGGCTATTAACTGAGTTTAAATTAATGTCACCACTTCCATAGGACGTATTATAGGGAATAAACAAGGTGCCTGCTACATTGGTAAACACCAAATCGCCATTAGACCCTCTGATAAGAGAAAAAATAAACTCTTCCTGTTGCTTAACAGGCGCCAATCCATTTTCCCAAAACAGAATAAGCGTTCCTCCTTCTGATAATGGCTCTGGTTGATATTTTAAATTAAATAGTTCTTCAAATCTGGTCAATTCCGACTTAAAGCCATTCGCATCCGCCATTCTAAGTACATCCAGCTGAAGCGCTTTAGGTAGGGTTGTACCATAATACGTTTTATCCGGGCTTTTCAAATAAACTTCTGTCGCATTGCGGTAAGCAATAAAAGCATTGTTAACGTCGCCATCGCTTTCATAAATAAGACCTTGAAGCATTAACGAAAATGCGTCTTTAGAATACCTGCTCTCTTTATCATTAAACTTGTCTCCTTGTTCCTGCGATTGCAAAGTAATTCTTCGGGCCTCAACTATGGCGTCTTCAGTTTTATGCAGATACAGGTAATTAAGTGCTTTATAATAGTGGATCATAAACTTTTCAAAGTCTTCTCCTTTATAAGCCTGGGTCATAGGATTTACAAGCGTTCCCACAACAGCGTCCATAGCACCGCCAATACCATTCTCCAATAGCTGGTCGGCCTCATTAAAGTAACGGTTGCTGTTTTCATAATCGCCAATCAAGTGGCTTGCTTTCCCTTTCTCCATTAAAAACAGCAGCTTATTCCGCGGTTTCTGAAGTAAGCGGTTCTTATCAAGCTCCTTAACTGCCTCATTGTAATTTCCAGTCGCAATTTGTTTGTAATAACCCGCAATCTTCTCATTATAAGAGGCACAGCTAAAAAGAAAAAGCATCAATCCTAAAAGAACCGATGCCTTAAGCTTATTCTTACTATTATTTGTCATACTGTTATTTTAGCCGGATCAGAATCCTGCTAGTTCTTAACGTATTTAGCAATTTTCTTGTCGCCTATCCATACAACCTCATTGGTTTGTATGTCTGTAAGCTCCAGGTTTACCTGATAATAAACTACTTTTTTGCGTTTATGAGAATCAACTATAGAGTTGATTGAGCCTTGCAAAATATAGTCGGCTCCATTTTCCAGTCCGAATTTTTTCATGGTAGAAATAGAAGCATTGTCTTGTTGATCAGCTTTCTCTGCGCGCAGTTCTTCTCTTTTCTTGCCTCCTTGTACCAAACGAACACGTTCGCTTTGAACAAATGCCTGTTCAACATCTTTCACAAACGTTTCTGCGTCTATATGTTCATGACTTTTGTTTTGAACAAGACCAACAACCACTACAGGTTTTTTACCTGCTTTAGCTTCAAGATGTGTAGACAGCCATTTGGCTCCCAAAACACTTTGGGTCATTTCCTGAGCAACCATTCTCGAATCTGTATTGTTCCAGTTTCCGCTAACATCAACAGTATCTGTAGTGTTAATTCTTGTTACTTGTCTGGAGCATGAAGAGATCATTATACCAGAAACTGCAATGGCAGCAAGGGTTAATATTTTTTTAAACTGCATTTTATTAAATATGATTTTATGTAAATGTTGTGTTTTTACTTACCAGCCCCAGCCTGTTCCGTAATAACCCCAATAGTTATTGTAGCGACGACCCCATCCGAAATTTAAAGACGGGTAGTAATAAGAGTTCCCATAATAGGGATAGCTGTATAAGCTGCTTTCGTAATTACGCTCACGACGAAGTTTACGACGTTCCTCTCTTGCTTCATACCAATCGTATGCTTTATAGGTGTTTTGAACAGTAGTTCCCTGATCTCGGGTTAAAGAGTCGGACATGTTCATGTATTTAGCCCTTGCCGCTTCGTATCTCGGGTTTTGATCCTGAACCAAGCTGGCTTGCTGTCCATAGCTATATGTAACTCCGGCCATTAAGCCTGCAATAATCATCAAAGTCCTTTTCATAATATAAAGGTTTAACTAAAAGCAAAATTACTTAATATTTTTCTTGATTTGTTTATAGATTTACAATCCAAATGTCAATAATCGAGTTAAAAAATGTTAAATCTTAAGGCGCTTTAATTGTTCAATAAATTGAATGAATTTTGAACTTGAATAGTTGGCTGCCCCAGACTCGTTATAAGATAGCCGGCCTTGCTTATCAAAAACAATTGTTGTCGGTAATGCTCCTTTAAAAAGATTTTCAGGAATATTGCTTGCTACGGAATAAACCGGCATTTGATAGCTTCTGTTATCCATATACTTCTGCGCTTTAGCTAAGTCGCTGTCTGCATCTACCATTATAAACACTACATCCTTATCATTCTTGTATTGCTCATAAAGCTTGTTGATAGATGGCATTTCCGCCAGGCATGGAGGGCACCAGGTAGCCCAGAAATTAATAAAAATTACCTTGCCCTTTAATGAGCCGAGGTCTGTAACCTTTCCGCTCTTGTCTTCGAATTTAATTCCCGACAAATCTGCCGGAGGTGTTCCCTTTGCTATTGGTTCTGTTTTAGGTTTAAATAAACCGATTTCCATTAAGCCCTGCATTAAAAATGCTTTAGCCGAAGGAACAAATAAAATCACCAGAAACAATGCTATAAAGACCGCATTAACAATATTTTTCTTCGTCATCATCTCTTTCATAGCCAGGCAAAGTTACGCCTTTAAAAATAAACGCTAAAAATCCAGCTTAAGCCTTACGCCTGTGCCTATTAATCGCAGATTCTCTTTAGAAACCTCCTTCATTGGAACCTTCATAAAAGGCTCTATTGATACCGCTTTATTTTTAGATATCTTTTGTTTGTACCCAAATGAAAAATTATAGAACCCTATATATTTTCCATCTTTAATTTCAGATTCTGGTGCGGGTTCTACGACCCTTTCATTTACAGCAAATGTCTTTAGCTCAGCCAGTCCATCACCACCAGAACTTACAGCACGCTCTACCAGTTTTTCCTGGATATAACTGTTGCTCTGTTTCTGATTAATTACGGCAAATGCAGATACTCCAACATTGGCATACAGGTTTTTACTTAAACGGTACTTCAGTTCAAGCGGAATATCTATGCCGGTAACCTTAGCCTCTATTGATTCTAAATTTTTACTTTCGCCAGCAATAGCGGTACTTACAGGAGCAGGCAGACTTCTGGAGGCTGCCATTTCGCTATATGATACGCCGGAGTTTAAGGAGATTTTGTCTGATAAAGCATATCCCATACTTACCCCATAACCCATGTTGAGTTTTTTCGTATTTCCAAATGATGGTGAAACAACAAGTCCCATTTCCCATTTGTCTTCTTTTCGGGGAGCCGATGATTTTGCCAGCGCTTCTCCCTGATTCTTTTTGGTTTCATTGTTTAGAAACTCCTGAAAAACAGTAGTCTTATTTTCTACAGTTACCGGTTTGGCTTCTGTTTTGACAATATCTGGCTTAGTATCTGGAACACGAACCAAGGGCACAACAGGATTTGATTTTTCAGCAATTGTTTCCGTAGAAATGCCCGAAACGACATTTACAGGTTCCTGAGTAGCGGCATAAACAGGTACATTCTTGTTTTCTCTTACCGCAGCTAATTGCTCATGTTCTGTAACTGCTATTGGCAAGTCTGCTTCTTTTGCAACCTTCTCCTCAGTTTTTGCAGAAGGAGCAGGTATTTCCTTTTGTTTATGTTGTACATTTTGTACAGGCAATACATCTGTTGTTTTGTTGGTGAAGAACAAAATTGCTGCACCAGCGATAAGTATTACTGCCGCCGCGCTGCTTAAGCGCCACAACCATAATACTTTTGCATTCCTTTTCCCTTCAATTTGATTGAAGTTTTCCCATGAGCCCGGAACATACTCCTCCTCATGCCCTGTCAGACTTTCCTTTATATGAGCTATTAACTCATCTTCAGATCCTTTCATATGTTCAATTGGTTGCATATGAATTAATTAATGTTTTAGAATACAGGTCCCTCAACTTATTCTTGGCTCGTGTAAGGTATACCCTGCTTGAGCTCTCTGGAATGTTCAACATTTTCGATATCTCATCGTGCGAAAAACCTTCAATTTCATACATATTAAAAATAAGCCGGTGTGTTTCCGGCAATTGATTAAGCAGCTTTAAAATGTCTTGCACATTTAATTGCGACACGGCATTGACTTGTGTAAGCGGTTGCTGATCCTCACTAATATCATCAACATATAAGTATGTCCTTTTTGTTCTTAAAAAATCTATTGCTGTTCTTGATGAAATTCTTGCTATCCAGCCCTTAAAGGCCTTTTGTAATTCGGTGTTATCTTTTGGAAAACTAAATTGCGTTATTCCTTTAAAAATTTTTATAAAACTATCATTTACAAGCTCTTCCGAGTCATTTCTATCGTTAACATAACGCAAAACAACGCCCATTAAATAGCCATAGAATGATTTATAGATCATTTCTTTACTCTTGTTGTCATTCTTCAAACACCCCGCTATAATATCCTCAAGCCCGAGCATTCTTCTTCAGCACAATTAAGAATTCTTCTTATAATCATATCATATAGCGTACAGCAAACTAAATAAGTTTAATTTAAGCCGACTTAAATTGCAGGCCGGCTTATTAAATCTTATTGTTAGTGAGTAAAAATAGCTGCTCCAACCTTCATCTCTTCTGTTGTTGCGGCCTTAAGTCCTTTTACCCAAATGGTATAAACTTTTCCGTTCTCAATTTTTTGATCAACCAACGTTGCTACATCAGCACCGGCAGCGTCTTTAACTTTGAATGATACTTTATCACCAGCATCAACACTTTCAAAGTTACTATATTCTTTAAATAGTTTATTAGTAGCTACAGGCACATCCTTTCCAACTATTGATAAACTTAATGCAGGAGCGTCAGGGCTAAGGTTTATGAAACGAAGTTTCGCTTTACCGGCACCTGGCATGGTAACAGAATCTTTAACCAACAGGAACTTTACTTTATCAAATGAATCGATAATGAAAAGTGAATATGCCTTTTGATCAGCAAGCTTTAATTTTTCCGTTAAAACGCTGGTAGAAGATCCTTTCTTGGTGATTTTTACATCTCTCTCTCCCGAATAAATTTGCTTATAATCAATTCTGTTGGTGTAAGCAAAATCATCGTTGTTTACCTTGGTATCTCCAATATAAAAATCTAATTTTTCAGTAGTTGGAGAAGCATGGATAACGTCCATAGCAGATATCGGTTGTGGTGTATAGTCAATCTTATCCTTTGAACAAGACACCAATACTGCTGAAATGGTAACCGCAGCAATAAGTGTTTTCGATATCGCTTTAAATTTGTTTGAAATTTCCATAATGTACTATCTTTTTAAGGGTTGTTTTTTACGATTAATAAAATAAATGGTTAATGGCCACTAACACTTTTTTCACTAAAACGACTCTGATCGTCAAAACGCTACAACAGCATTAAAAATAAAAATCCCGCCATGAATTGCTCATGGCGGGATATAAATATGTTATAGATCTGAAAGCTTAGATCAGCTCAACGCTTCTGCTTACAAAAGCCGTTAATTCTGCTCCTGTTAACATTCCCTGAGCAAGCAAAGCTAAATCCACCGCTTGTTTAGCAAGCAGGTTCTGTTCTTCTTCGTTATCTGTTTTAAGAATCTTTCCAATCAATTTATGGTTTCCATTAATGGCAACCTTATAGCTGTCGGGCATATTGCCATAAAAGCCCATTCCACCACCCATTTGAGCCATGTCCTTCATACGGCGCATAAACTCATCCATAGTTACAGTAACAGGTAACTCATCCGGATTTAAGCCCACTACCTCTACATGCATACCCGGTTTGGTTATTGCTTTTTCAAAAATGCTCGACACCGTTTTGCTTTGTTCTTCAGTAAGTACAGACTCAATAGCATCCCCTTTTTCAATTAATTTATCAGCTACACTCGAATCTACACGCTTTAAGGCAGTTTTTTCGAGCTTTTGCTCCAGGTGACTAACAAAGTGATTATCAATAGCAGAATTCATCAACAACACATCGTAATCCTTTTTGTTGGCCGATTGAATAAAACTATCTTGTTTTGAAGGGTCGTTTGAGTAGATATAAACTACCTGCCCGTTTTTGTCCGTCTGGAAATCTTTAACTTTTTCATGGTATTCATCAAGCGTATAGTTTTCATTTTTGGTGTTTGTTAGCAATGCGAAATCTTTTGCTTTGTCATTAAATTTCTCTTCACTTACCATTCCGTATTTTACGAACAGACCAATATCTCCCCACTTTTCTTCATACCCTTTACGGTCTTTGTTAAATAACTCCTGAAGTTTATCAGCTACCTTTTTAGTGATGTAGCTGTTGATTTTTTTAACATTACTATCTGCCTGTAAAAAGCTTCTTGAAACGTTCAAAGGAATATCTGGCGAGTCAATAACACCATGTAATAACATTAAGAATTCCGGTACAATATCTTTTACCTCATCAGTAATAAATACCTGGCGCGAGAATAACTTGATCTTATTGCGCTGCATATCAAAATCATTTTTCACTTTAGGGAAGTACAATACTCCGGTTAAGTTAAAAGGATAATCTACATTCAAATGGATCCAAAACAATGGATCTTCAGAAAATGGATACAACTGCTTGTAAAATGCAAGATAGTCTTCGTCTGACAAATCTGCAGGTGCCTTAGTCCAGATCGGATTAGTCGTATTGATAATATTATCAACCTCTACTCCTATAGTTTTTGGTTTTCCCTCTTCATCTTCACCATCTGGTTCCTGAACTGTTTTTGTTCCAAACTTAATTGGTACAGGTAAAAATTTACCATACTTATCCAGAATCTCTTCTATTTTATGGTTGTCTAAAAACTCTTCAGACTCTGCATTTATGTGGAGGATAATTTCAGTACCGCGTGTTGTTTTGCTTCCTGCAGTAATTTCAAACTCGGTGCTGCCATCACAAACCCATCTTGCCGGCTCTGCGCCTTCCTGATAGGATAACGTTTGGATCTCTACCAAATCAGAAACCATAAACGCCGAATAAAAGCCTAAACCAAACTTACCAATGATCTCATTAGCGTCTTTGGCGTCTTTAAATTTCTCTACAAACTCACTTGCGCCTGAAAATGCAACCTGATTAATATATTTTTTGATCTCCTCGGCAGTCATCCCCAAACCGTTATCGGTAATGGTAATGGTCTTCTTTTCTTTGTCAACAGCAACCTCAACCAAAGGGTTACCCAGCTCTCCGCTATACTGACCAAGGGCTGCTAAGCGTTTAATTTTTTGTACCGCATCAACGGCATTTGAAACAAGCTCTCTTAAAAAGATCTCGTTATCGGAATACAGGAATTTCTTGATGATTGGGAAAATGTTCTCCGTGTGAATGGATATGGTTCCTTTTTCTTCTATGCTCATATGTTAACTCATTTTTAAGTACATAGGCTCACTATCAAGGGATGTTCCAAATTACTTTTTGTTGTCAAATTGACAGTAAGTAACATTTACACGACATCTTTTTTGTATACTTGAGTATCCTATGATCAACATCTCAACCAATGAACATTGAACTTTTTAAAAAGCTTTTCGAAGAGAACTGTATTTCCGAAGAATCATTCGAAAAGATCAAAAACGCCTCACGAGCCACCTTGTTTTCCTTGCACTGGGAGGTAAAAACTTTGCTTTACCTCGGTGTAATGCTGTTAAGTTCCGGCCTGGGCATTCTCATCTATAAAAACATAGATACAATTGGCCATCAGGTCATTTTATTAATCATTGCAGCCATCAGTGCCGGATGCTTTTTTTACTGCTTTAAACATAAGAAGCCCTTTAGTAAAGAATTGATAAAATCTCCAAATTCATTTTTTGATTACATCCTCCTGCTGGGCTGCCTTAGTTTTTTATCATTTGTTGGTTATTTACAATTCCAGTATACAATATTTGGCACTAACTACGGAATGGCAACTTTCATCCCTATGGTGGCATTGTTTTATATCGCCTATGAGTTTGATCATCTTGGCATTTTAGCCATGGGGATCACTAATTTGGCCATTTGGATGGGAGTATCTGTAACCCCAAAACAATTGTTACTAAACGCTGATTTTAGTAGCCAGACCGTTATATTTACTTACTTGTTTCTTGGCTTATTATTACTTCTTGCTGCTTACCTGACTGTTTATTTTAACTTTAAAAAACACTTCAGGTTTACTTACCAGCATTTCGGTGTGCATCTTGCCTTTATATCCCTATTGGCAGGTTACTTCTTTTATTATGATTCGGGCTTTTCATTTCTATTCATGGTTGCTCTGTTTGCTTTAGCCTTTTACATTTATAAAGATGCCATGAAACATCAGTCTTTCTACTTCCTGTTACTGGTTGTTATTTATACCTATATAGCCATTAGCACCCTTGTAGTAAGGGGCCTTTTCGCGATGAAAGATGATGCATCAATGACTCTCTCGTTTATGTATTTTATTGCCTCCGCAATTGGTATTATATTTCTATTAATTAACCTCAACAAGAAAATTAAAGCCGCATGATTATTTATAACAACATTTGGCTGGCTAATTTATTAATTAGAGAAGAAGCACAAAAAGCCCGCAAAGCTGACGCAATAAGCTTAGAGGAGCAAAAGAAAATAGAAGATAAATATCCTGTAGGATTTTATTCTCCTAATATTTTTATCAGAATAGGTCTGTTTATTCTAACCTGCATCATTGTTTCCTTTTCCATTGGATTATTAATGCTTATGGTAAGCGACACGAATGTTATTGACAAATGGGGCTTTTCTTTATTTGTTGGGCTTCTTACCTACATAGCCCTTGAGGTAATGGTAAGAAAAAGTAATCACTTTAAATCAGGAGTTGATGATGCCTTAATGTGGATTTCCGGAGGATTACTTTTAACTGCATTTATTATACTGCAAGCAGATTTCAACAGTGATTTCCCTTACTCACGCATTTCATTCTTTCTATGTTTATTAGCCCTGTACTATGCAATCCGCTTTACAGATATGTTAATGACTGCTATAAGCCTTTTTGCGCTTATAGCCACTATCTTTTTTGTTTGGAAAGACCTTTTTTCATGGGGGATGGCAACCATGCCCTTTTTAATGATGATCGTTTGTTCAGGAATTTATTTTTTATCCATGCGGAGCGTCGGAAAAAAAACTACCCTCTATTACACCAACTGCTTGTATATAGTACAGATTGTAAGCTTGCTTGTTTTATATCTGGCGGGCAATTACTACGTGGTACAATCGCTTAGCCCCGCTGGCGAAGGCATTTACAATAGCGCCGAACCGGATCCTGTTCCTTTTGGATTTTTCTTCTGGGTATGGACGATCCTCATCCCCTTTATTTATTTAGGCCTTGGAATAAAAAACAAAGATGTAATCATATTACGAACAGGCCTGATCCTGGTAGCGGCAGCAGCATTTACTTTCAGAAACTACTACCACCTCATGCCAATTGAAGGCGCGCTTAGCATAGTCGGGATCATCCTTTTGGGGATTTGTTACATAGTAATGAAATACCTTAAAACACCTAAACACGGCTTCACCTATGAAGATTTAGAGGACGACAATTTTATGGATAAATTAAAAGTAGAATCGCTCATTGTATCTGAAACTTTCTCTGGCACCCAGCCTCAAGGAGACAATACCAGGTTTGGCGGCGGAGATTTTGGAGGTGGTGGCGCCAGTGGTAATTTCTAAAGAAATCGTTATCTTGAGCTAACTTAATGCTTTAAAAATGAATTCTTCCAAATTAAAAGCAATGCAAACCATACACCTTGCATTCTGTCTGGCTATAGTTGCAATGGCCGCAACTTCATATTTAACAGTTAAAGATCGTGTTTATCTGGATGCAGATTTGAATCAGAATGATATATTCTTCCCGCTGTTTCCTTTGGTTGGTCTTGTTTCAATTGCATTAGGACAATTCTTGTTTAAAAAGCAATTATCCAACCTCCATGAACGCTCTGCAGATGACAAGATCAATAAATACCAAGTGGCCTTTTTAATTCGTACAGCTCTTTTTGAACTCCCGGCACTGTTAAATATTGTTGGGTTTCTGGTAAGCGGCAACATTGTGTTTCTGATTGCAGGGGTTGTTTTCTTCATGCTCCTGGTATCGGCAAGGCCAAGCAAACAGGCAATTATTGAAGCCTTAAATCTGAACTATCCAGATACAGAAAAATTATAATCGCATGATATATTTCTCTGTATCTTTGCACAATTAATGGAATACAACGTTCACACCTTGCCTAATGGCATCCGCATACTTCATGTACCATCTGCATCAGCAATATCTCATGCCTGTATTATTATAAATAGTGGCTCCAGAGATGAGAACGATGAAAATGCAGGACTGGCCCATTTTATAGAGCATTTGATTTTTAAACGTACCGAGAAGCGCAGTACAAATCAAATACTAAACAGACTTGAAAGCGTTGGCGCAGACTTAAATGCTTACACAACAAAAGAGTATACATGCATCCATGCTTCATTTCTAAACCCTTATCTAGACAGAACCCTGGAGCTTTTTAACGATATTGTTTTTCATTCTACATTTCCTGAAGATGAAATGGATAAAGAGAAAAGTGTGGTATTGGATGAAATAGCCTCTTACCTGGATCAGCCGGAAGAAGCTATTTATGACGATTTTGAGGACATGGTATTTTCCGGACACGCACTTGGACGTAATATTCTTGGGACAACAGAAAGTGTAAGCAAAATCACCCAGAGAGACATCCATCAGTTTATAAAGGAAAACTATCATACCGATAAGATGGTAATTGCGGTATTAGGCAATTATTCTTTAAATAAGGTGGTAAAAGTTGGCGCAAAGCATTATTCAGAAATTCCGGCCAACCTACATAAACCAACCAGGAACGCCCCACCAAAGGCTCCTGTTGTTACTAAAACATTTAATAAGCCAATCCAGCAAGCCCATGCAATGCTGGGTTCTCATGCATATTCTTTACACCACCCTTATAAAACAGGTCTGTTATTATTAAATAACCTTCTTGGGGGCAATGGCATGAGTTCTATACTGAACCTTCAGATCAGGGAAAAGTATGGAATAGCCTATACCATTGAATCTGGCTATAGTCCATTAAGTGATACAGGTATTTTCACCCTTTATTTTGGCACGGATAAGGAAAAAGTAAATAAGGCAAGTGCGCTTATTTTTAAAGAGCTGAAAAAGCTTCGCGATAATCATTTCAGCGAAGTACAACTCCAAAAAGCTAAGAATAAATTCATCGGACAGATTGCCCTGGGCGAAGAAAACCGAATCGGACTCATTATTTCTATGGCCAAAAGCCTTATCGACTACGATAAAATAGATGATCTCGAAACCGTTTTCAGCAAGATACAGGCGGTATCAACAACAGATATTGGTAATATTACCAATGAAATATTAGATGAAAGTAATCTTAGTGCCCTAACTTTTTATCCTTTAGGGTAATATTTGTATTTTTGCAGAATGAAGTTACCCATTGTAGCATACGGAGATCCGGTTTTGAAAAAAGTATGCGCTCCAATTGATGAGACATACCCGGATTTGGCACAGCTAATCACCAATATGTTCGACACCATGTATAACGCAAGCGGTGTTGGCTTGGCAGCCCCTCAGATTGGGTTACCAATACGCCTGTTTATTGTTGATACCGGAGCTGATGAAAAAGATAAAAACCGTTTCAAAAAGGTATTTATCAATGCTGAAATTCTGGAAGAAACAGGAGAACCATGGGCTTTTAATGAAGGATGCTTAAGTATTCCTGATATCAGAGAAGATGTGACCCGTAAACCTAATGTTCTTATTGAATATTATGATGAGAACTGGGAACTTCATACCGAAGAGTTCACAGGCATGCCTGCGCGTGTTATTCAACACGAATACGACCATATAGAAGGTACTTTATTTACTGATAAATTAGGATTGTTGCGTAAAAGAATGCTCCAAAGCAAGCTGGATGCAATTTCTAAAGGCAACATAAAGGCCGATTATAAAATGCGTTTCCCTAATCAACACAAAGGTAAAAAGCGCTAATTATCGGCGCTTCTACTCTTATCCCCTTTAAAGATAGATTGCATTAGTTTGCCCCATGCAAATGGATTAAGCAAAGGATTAGTCTGAACCATGTTCTTATTTAGCGACCTTTCATGATTTGTTCTGAAATTCGTACTCTGAATTTCACCACCATCTCTTGGAAGCGTTTGCATTAAACCAGACAGGCTTTCTTGTGACAGGTTTTTAGCGGCAATGGCATAATCATCATCCGCTATCTTCATAGACATAAAATCCCTCGTGAACTCCTCCACAGTTGCCCAGGGATAAACCCGAACAGTGGGAAGGTTTATGATCTCGGCTTTCAGCTTAATCATGGCCGTATACTTGGTGTCATTAATTACAGAGGGAACCGCTAAAAGCAAGTCTTTATAACCTACGGCAGTATACAAAATTGTATCTCCGGGATGGGCTATAAAAGAAAAGAATCCTTTATAATTGGCAGCATAACGCTGCTCCTTGTTCGATAAATTTGTAACCGTAACATAAGGCACAACAGTATTACTATCCACATCGGTAATAATTCCGGAAAATTGGATCAATTTCTTATCCGTAGTTATTTGCTGTGCAAATACCGAAGAAACGAAAAGAAGCAATATTAAGGTGAACGAATACTTCATGTTACAAAATTAGCTGTATTTGGTAAAACGGCTAGTTAAATAGTGTTAAATCGTTTATACTGGTTCAGCTAAATTTATAGCTACTACTGAGGTAATTTGTGGTACTGCCTTCATAATTGCTTGTTCAATGCCCGCTTTCATTGTCATAAAGCTCATTTTGCAGGATCCGCAGTTACCTAATAATTTTAATTTAACTACATTCTCCGGCGTAATCTCTTCAATCGCAACGTCTCCACCATCCGCTATTAAATACGGACGAATGGTCTCTAATGCCTGCTCTACTTGTTCTGTTAAATTCATTGGTTATATTTTATTAAAGTATAAAAATAGTAAATTTTTAGCAATTAGCAGTTTGTGCATTATTTATAGCTACCTGTTGAGCTACTCTTCCTGCTATTTCTGCGAATGCTCCAGAAAGCACACTCTCTGTATTTAAGGCTATAGGCGCTCCATTATCTCCTGCTTCTGCAATACTTTGTACAATTGGAATTTCACCTAAAAATGGCACATCAAAAGATTTTGCCAATTCTTTACCTCCATCTTTACCAAAAATATAATACTTATTCTCTGGCAATTCTTCAGGTGTAAAATAAGCCATATTTTCGACAACTCCTAAAACAGGAATATTTATGCCCGGCATTTTAAACATAGCTAAACCTTTCCTGGTATCAGCTAAAGCCACCTGCTGAGGAGTAGTAACAATAACAGCTCCGGTAATTGGAAAGCTCTGCGTAATGGTGATGTGGATATCTCCGGTACCCGGAGGAAGATCTACAATCAGGTAATCAAGCTCTCCCCAATCGGCATCATTAAACAACTGCTTTACCGCATTCGAAGCCATTGGTCCGCGCCACGGCACTGGCTGATCAGGATCAGCAAAAAAACCTAGCGACAGCAACTTTATCCCGTACTTCTCAATCGGCAAGATAAGGGTCTTACCTTCTTCAGTTTCCCTGGCACTTGGCTTTGCACCAACCAGATCAAACATTGTTGGTACAGAGGGCCCGTAAATATCCGCATCTATCAAGCCAACCTTAGCCCCGTCAGCCGCTAAAGACACAGCAAGATTACTTGCAACAGTAGATTTCCCTACACCACCTTTTCCAGATGAAACCAGAATAATATTTCTGATGTCTTTTAACTGGGTACTATCCATTGGCTTGGTTACCCTCGAAGTAATATTGATACTCACCTCTGCCTCCTGACTAACAAAATGTTTAATCGAGTTAAGGCATGCATTCTTAAGCATATCCTTCATAGGACACGCAGGAGTAGTCAATTCTAAGGTAAAACTTACGTTCTTATCTTCTATTTTTAAATCTTTGATCATGTTCAAAGTCACCAGATCTTTTTTAAGATCAGGATCTTCAACATTTCTCAAGGCAGCAAGGACTTGTTCTGGGCTAATAATCATTGTTACAAATTTAACTAAAACTCCCCAAGCATTCATGGCTCTTGGTTACATTATTGCAAATGGGTGAATAATTTTAATTGACTTTAGCGTTTTTAGTGTAATTTTAACACGAAATAAACTTTTGTATTTAACGTTTAGCAATAAAAATTTTATTCTACAGCATGCATCTTCCAAAAATTAATATCCCTAAAAAATACATAAAGATAGGAGCGTGGGTTTTAGGCTGTTTTCTAGTGGTTTGTATTACGGTTGGTGCCATTGCTTACAACAAAAGGGAAGCCTTACTAAAGACAATGATGGCCAAAGCAATTGCCAAAGCCGACAAAGATTTTAATCTGAATATTAAAATTGGAACGGCTGGCTTTAGTGGTCTTAGTACTGTTCACATGACCAATATTACAATTGTACCTAAAGATAGAGATACCTTAACCACCATCAATGATCTAACTGTTGGTGTTAAGCTGTTTCCTTTAATTTTTGGAAATGTAAAGCTATCTGAAGTTACCCTAAATACCGGCAAAATAAATATTGTATTTAAAGACTCCCTTAGCAATCTCGACTTCATTCTAAAACGTAAAAAGAAAGATAGTACAGAGAAAAAATCTAAGGTAGATCTTGGTGATTTGGCCCACAATCTACTTAATCAGTTTCTTTATAAAATACCGGACAACATGGAGGTTAAAAACCTGATGTTAGCCGTTAATGATAACGACACCGCCCATTTAAAGTTCTTAACCACCACCGCAACAATAGACGATGGCGACCTAACATCTACAATTCTTGTAAATGATAAAGATGCAACCTGGCATATAAATGGAAAATTGAAGCCCGGGAAAAAACAGCTGGATGTGATGCTGTTTGCAGATAAAAGCCCTGTTCAACTTCAGTACCTTAATGATAAACTGCATGCTAAGTTTAGCTTTGACACCGTAAGAACAGAGATGAAAAATGCAGACTACAGCGGCGATGCTTTCAAAATAGAAGGCTCCTGGTCGGTAAAGAACTTACTTATCAATCACCCAAAAATTGCATCCAATGATATCGTTGTCCCTGATGCAAAGATTGACGCGGAGATGCTCATCGGCGAAAACTACCTCGCCCTGGATAGCTCTTCAACAATTCTTTTAAAAAATGCGACAATACACCCTTACTTAAAATACACACTATCGCCTAACAAGATCTATGAGGTAAAAGTTCGTGCTCCGGAACAAGATGCTCAAGAGCTTCTCAGCTCTTTTCCGCATGGGCTATTCGAATCCCTGGAAGGATTAAAAGTTAGTGGAAAGCTCAAGTACGATCTTGATTTTTATCTTGACAGCTCTTTACCCGACAGTGTTAAATTTTACTCGGGATTAACCCCTACAAATTTCAAGATCTTAAAATTAGGTAAAACTAACCTGCAGAAAATTAATAAGGACTTTATATATACACCATACGAACGCGGAAAACCTATGCGGGATATCATGATAGGCCCTTCCAATCCTAATTACACGCCGCTTTCAGAGGTTTCGAGCAACTTCAAAAATGCCATATTAACCTCCGAAGATCCTTCTTTCTTTACCCACAAAGGCTTCGTTCAGGAATCAATTCGCAAATCTTTTGCGGTAAACTTTAAAGAGAAAAGGTTTGTCCGTGGTGGCAGTACCATTTCCATGCAATTGGTTAAGAACATTTTTTTAAGTCGCCAAAAAACCCTTGCGCGTAAAGCAGAGGAAATATTAATCGTTTGGCTCATAGAAAACAATCACCTCACCACTAAAAACAGAATGCTTGAAGTCTATTTTAACATTATTGAAATGGGACAGAATGTTTACGGTATTGGTGAAGCTACAAGACATTATTTTGGAAAAAGACCATCAGACCTGAATATTGGAGAAGGTATATTCCTTGCAAACATAGTTCCCCGACCTAAAATAGCCTTATATAAATTCAGAGGCGATGGTGGCCTTAAAGATTATATGTATCCGTACTTTAAATACATCGGCAACATTATGGCCAAAAGAGGGTTAACACCTCCTGATACCAGCGGATATGGCTTCTACAATGTCCATCTTAGAGAAGGGTTAAGGCAATATTTATTGCCTGACACCACCACCATTGATACAAATGCTTTTGACAATGATGACCCTCTGCCCGCAATAGAAACACACGATGCCTCTAAAAACCTGTTTGACCGGTTATTTGGCGGAGAAGCAAAGAAAGATTCTGTTTCAAAACCGAATATAACTGTTGATACAGTGAAGAAAACCCGGAAACAACTAAGGGAAGAAAAGAGAGAGCTGCGAAGAAAAGAAAAGGCTCTGGAAGAAGAACTCGAAAAGCAGAAAAAAGAAAACTAATAATCGACTCTCTTATTGGTTAATCGCGTAACTATGAACACAATTCAAATAGAAGATAAAGAATTCGAAATCTTAATTCAAAATGACAATATCGCCAAGCGAACCCGCTTAATAGGTATCCAAATAAACGTAGACTACGAGAGCCGCTGCCCTATATTTATTGGTGTTTTGAACGGAAGCTTTTTGTTTATGGCCGATCTTTTAAAAGAGATTACCATATCCTGCGAAGTCGGCTTTATCAAAGTTTCATCTTATGAGGGTACCGAAAGCAGTGGTAACATCAGAGAGACCTTTGGTTTGCCTAACGATCTAAAGGATAGAGATGTTATTCTGATTGAAGACATTGTTGATACCGGACTTACCCTCAGCTATATTCTTGCTGAAGTATACAAGCAAGACCCGGCCTCTGTTAAAGTTTGTTCCCTGTTGTTAAAACCAGCCGCAC
The DNA here is from genome assembly GCF_946479715.1 of uncultured Pedobacter sp. The sequence goes on from NZ_CAMLHF010000077.1 coordinate 18,221, forward strand.
TAAAAAGCCCAATTGAAGAACTGGAATATGTAGGGTTTGAGCTCAGTAATGAGTTTGTTGTTGGCTATGGACTAGACTATAATGGTCTCGGAAGAAACCTTAATGATATCTACAGGGCCAAAACTGTTACCTCTGTTTTACCGTAATCCGATATTTTTTTCCCAATTTTGCACCAAACATATTACTAAAAGAATGACCATACACAAAGAAGGATATACCACAATAGCCGTTTCACTACTCTTCATCTTTATAATTAATGCAGTTGTTGACTATAAATTTGCAGACATTACCTGGTTAAGGTGGTTCATTTATATTTTTTCTTTTGCACTGTTTGTTACCGTACTACAGTTCTTCAGAAACCCTAGCCGTACATTTACAACAGGTGATAATCTGGTAATTTGCCCTGCCGATGGTAAAGTTGTAGTAATAGAAGAAACTCAGGAAGGTGAGTATTTTAAAGACAAAAGATTACAGGTATCGATATTTATGTCGCCTGTAAACGTGCACATTAACAGAAACCCTATTTCCGGGGTAGTTAAATTCTTCAAATACCATCCGGGTAAGTATCTGGCTGCCTGGAACCCAAAATCATCAACAGAAAACGAGCGTACAACCGTTGTGGTGGAACATAAAAATGGTACCCCGGTATTATTCAGACAAATTGCAGGTGCACTTGCCCGACGCATTGTTTGGTATGTTAAAGAAGGCGACAATGTTGAGCAGTCTGAACAATTCGGCTTTATTAAATTTGGCTCAAGAGTAGATATATTTTTACCTATTGGCACCAAAGTTAACCTTGAACTTGATCAGGTTGTAAAAGGCGGTATTACTGTTTTGGCTGAACTTTCTTAAAGAATTAACCACCACGTCATCATGAAATGAATTCAGGATGACGTGTCAGAACCCTCTTTTATCCCTTATTTTCAATTGCAGGAGCATCAGTTACAGAGCGCTGTGTAGGATAGGCAAATCCCGATTTATGGGCCTCAACTATCTCGATAAGCTTAAAATTAATCTCTTCCTTAACCTTAACATGCCGACTAAATTCCATGTTTATCACAAGGTATACAACCTGGATATTTAAGGCGAAATCCCCAAAATTATCAAAAGTGGCATAGCCATCCCTGGTATTAGAATCATTTTTCAAGAATGTGTTGATATCATCTAAAATCCTTTTAATATCCTCACGCTTCGTTTCATAAGTTATTCCTATGTGGAAGTTTACCCTTCTGTAATTCCTTAATGTAACATTTTCCAGCACCCCATCAATCATTGCCCTGTTCGGGATAACAATTGTTGTCTTATCCGGACTTATCAGCCAGGTACTTCTAAAACCAACCTTTTCTATAGTTCCCTCAATTCCATCAACCTTAACCACATCCCCTACAGTAAAGGGCTTATCCAGAAATATCGTAAAAGAGCCTATTAGATTCTCTAAACTCTCTTTAGCCGCCAGAGCTATTGCTATACCTCCAATACCTAAGCCGGTAATTAATGTTAGCACATTGATTTCAAAAACAAAACCCAGCAGCACAAAGAAGCCCAAAAAGCAGATTAAGGTTTTTGTTAACTCCTTTAAAAATGGAATTAATTGATCATCAGCCTTATTATTAGTTATGGATGCTTTATACTTTAAAACATGGGCTATAAAGTCAATTATCCTTAAAATAATCCAGAATATAGATAGAATGATGAGGAACAGAAAAATCTTATCAATACAATCACCTATAGTCACCTCAAGCTTAGATTTTGCCTTGTGCCATATGATAACGTCCAATGGATATTTTAATTGATTTACGGCAAGATAAAGCGCACAAAATGTAATGAAAGATTCGATAGGCTTTAAAAGCAGCGATACAAACGTGTCGTCTTTAATATTTTCTGCAAATTTTTTAAATGCCGTAAAGATCAAAAGACTAAACAGACGAGATACCAGTCTTTTAAAAATCAGACCCAATAAAATGAACCCTCCAAAAAGACAGTATTGCTTTACTGTGTTTCCCCAAAATACCTGATCGAAAATATTAATATCCATAATTTATACCAATTGTTTTAATGCGATTTCAAAGGCCGTTCTAGACAAGCCGGTTTTAGCTGTATCGTGCTTATAGACAGCCCTCATTGCTTTATATATTACATCAGATGCATCAGAAAAAATAGCATCGTCACTCATTTCTACATTTCTTTGCATTAAATATGCAAATACTCTGGCCATGCCGCAATTGGAAATAAAATCAGGAATCACAGCAACGTGATTATCCGCATGTTCCATAATACTGCCAAAGAAAATCTCTTTATCCGCAAAAGGAACGTTTGCACCACAGGCAATCACTTCAAGTCCGCCAATTATCAACTGATCTACTTCTTCTTGCCTTACCAGACGAGAGGCAGCAGCAGGAACAAATATTTCTGCTCCGATGTTCCACATCTCCTTGTTCGCTTCTTCAAAAGACAACAACGAAGGAGATATCAATGTATTGCCAGTTCTGTTGTTAAACAGCCGAATAATTTCCTCGGCTGTAAAGCCATTCGTGTTAATCAGTCCGCCAACACGATCAATTATTCCAACAATTTTTACGCCATTTTGAGCAAGATAATATCCTGCAGCGGCAGCAACATTACCCCAACCCTGAATAATTGCTTTCTTACCAGCTAGCTGGCCTCCCCAGATCTTATAAAAATGGCCAATTGATTCTGCTACACCGTAACCTGTAATCATATCCGCTACCTTATACTTTCTTTTAATATCCGGTGTGTAATTCAAATCTTCAAGAACCTTAGAAACGCCATAGCGTAACTGACCAATCTGATGAATGCGCTCATTCTCTCTGGCTTGATAATGTCCGTTGATCACCCCTTCCTGAGGATGCCACAAGCCATAATCTTCAGTTATAGGAATAACCTCATGAATTTCATCAATATTTAAATCGCCCCCGGTACCATAATAGCTTTTTAGCAAAGGCATTACGGCCTTGTACCACCTTTCAAGAACCTGTGCTTTTCTTGGATCTGCAGGATCGAAATTAATTCCCGATTTGGCTCCACCTATTGGCGGCCCTGATACGGTAAATTTCACTTCCATTGTTTTTGCTAAAGACTCAACCTCTCTCTTGTCGAGTCCTTTGCGCATTCGGGTACCTCCACCCGCAGCACCGCCACGTAGTGAATTAATGACTACCCAGCCTTCAGCTTCAGATTCCTTGTCTTTCCACTCAAAGACAATCTCAGGTCGTTTATCCTCAAATTTTTTTAATAGTTCTTTCATCAATGTTCCAGTTAGTTCCAGAATGAAACTGCCAATATCATTTATCCCTTTAGTGAGTAATGATGTGCTTAGTTAAATTCCGATAAGTTAGTTACAACAAACTTAGATAAAAGCAACTATGCATTTATGATACACCATTAAAATAATGATAAATCATTATTAATTATTACAGAACAGAGTGGTTTTAGCACAAACAAAAAAACCTCCCCGATACAATCGGGAAGGTTAATATGCTTTTTCTAAAAAAATTAAACTCTTTTAGATTTGATACGAGCTGCTTTACCAGTTAATTCACGTAGATAGAATAATTTCGATCTGCGAACTTTACCGTGGCTGTTAACTTCAACTTTAGCGATGTTTGGAGAATTTATCGGGAAGATACGTTCAACACCAACACCATTAGACATTTTACGAACGGTAAACGTTTCATTAGCACCAACGCTATTACGTTGTAATACTACACCTTGGTAAATTTGAATACGTTCTTTATTACCTTCGCGAATTTTATAGTGAACACTCACTGTATCTCCTGATTTGAATGCAGGAAACTCATTTTTTGCGATTACCTGCTCTTCAACAAATTTTACTAAATCCATGATTTTAAGCTATTAAGCCGATTTTTTGTTGTTTAAAATCGGACTGCAATATTAGGAATTTTATTTTAGAAATAAAAGTGATTTTTATTTTTTTCCACATTCTTTATTATTTCCACATATTCAAAAGCAAATATACTCATTCTTCAGATAAATAATTCGGCCAATAAAACCCTTGTAAACGGGGTTTACCCATGCCTACTCGCTAAGCACTAACAGCTTCAGCATTATGATATTCCATTATCAAAACACTCAGGTCCTCACAACAAATTTTTGAATTGGCCAGCTCTCCAATTTTCATATTAAACATAATCTCCAGTTTTCTTACCATTTCATAAGGAATATCAGCCTTATCAGTAACTTTTAACTTCCTGTAATTATGAAAAGTATTAGAAGCAATTCCCAGTTCACGTGGGATAATTCTTAGCGCTGCTTTATAATTTGGTAAGTTTAACTTTCTTATCGCTTCATCAATTTTATATTTTCTTTGTTCTTTCATGATATAATCTTCTCAGTTAGTCAGTTTTTTGAATTTATTCTACACATCATTCCCTACTTTGCTGTAGTTCAGTATTTATCAGCTCATCCAGCGTTTTACCTCTTATTGGCTTATTCAGCAATCCCCCTGGCTCCAACTCAAACAATTGCTCAAACAGAACCACAATTTCATGAGGAATATCCTGAGGATCACTAAAAAGAATGTTCCGATAATTATGAAGTGTATTGAGTGAGACGCCTAAATATTTAGGCAGTTTTCTAATTGCTTCTCGGTGGTGGTCGATCGATCTTTTTAGCAAACACTCGTTAATCTTGTACTTCCTCGGTGCACTGTCGCTGATCTTTACTTTTTTCATACTTACGTTAGTTTAATTTGGTTATACTTATTTTTTGTATTTTTATCAAAAAAATGTAATGCTATTCATAATTTTATAGCATAAATATACTAAATATTTTAAGTGTCAGCCAAATTTATACGAAATTTTTTATGGTATTAAAGCG
>NZ_CAMLHF010000078.1 GCF_946479715.1 uncultured Pedobacter sp.
ACGCATTATACATATGCAGTTTGATGCCGGACAGGTAACGTCTTTAGCTATACAGCAGGCAGAAGCTCAGCAATTGGTAGCTGCACAATTAATTCCGGAATTGGAACAAAATATCACCATTCAGGAAAATGCACTGCGCATTTTGACTGGTCAGCTGCCTGGTGCTGTTGAGCGTTTGGCTAGTTTGGAAAAGACCAATATCCCTGTCCAGCTATCGGCAGGTGTTCCTTCTTCAATGGTGAGCAGAAGACCGGACGTGAAAAGTGCTGAATTGTCTTTAAACATTGCTAATGCAAAGGTTGGGATTACTAAGGCAAGTATGTATCCGTCGTTAAGCATCACTGCAAGTGGAGGTCTTAACTCATTTAAGGCCAGTAACTGGTTTAATATTCCTGCATCATTATTTGGTGTAGTAGGAGGTGGACTTACTCAGCCTATATTTCAACGCAGACAATTGAAAAGCCAATATGAGCTTGCTAAAATAGATCGCGAAAAAGTAGTGCTTGAGTTTAGACAATCTGTACTGAATGCTGTAGGCGAGGTTTCTGATGAATTGGTTAAATTAGAGAAGTTAAAACTTCAATACGATATTTCTTCTAAAAGAGTAACTACTTTACAAGGAGCAGTAAAAAATGCCAATCTGTTATTTAAAAATGGAATGGCGACTTATTTAGAGGTAATCACTGCTCAAAGTAATTCGTTGCAAAGTGAACTTGAATTGGCAGCTATAAAAACTGCACAATTGAATGCTTCGGTAGAATTGTATCGTTCGCTTGGTGGCGGATTATAAGACTATCGTAATTATAAAACACCCGTCATCTCGACGACAGGAGAGGTCTCTTGAACTAGCAGGAACAAGAGGTCCCTCAGTACTCGGGATGACGGGTGTTTTAATTTAAAGCTATGATGTTATTCCCTAAATATTCAGCGTAGAATCCTGATAGCTGGTTGAATCTTTCTGATCAAAATTGTTGGCAAAGGCAGCTGCCATATGCTGATCAAGATATCTTGATGTATACCTCTGATCGGTAACATTTATAAATAATACTGTTTTACCTTCAATAGTATTTATCACCAAATCAGAAAGCTCACTAGGTACTGCAGGGCAGCCCTGGCTGCGTCCAAGCCTTCCTAGAGCATTTATAGTTCCCTGGCTAACATAATCTGCTCCATGTACTACAATAGATCTTCTGCGGGCATTAGAGTTAAAACCTTCATCCATACCATCCAGACGTAATGAACGACCGTGTTGTCCACGATAGATCTCGGCAGTAAGATAAAAGCCTATACTGCTTTGAAAAGAATCATTAGAGTTTGAAAAGCGTGTTGCTTTATCAGCTCCGCTACGTTGCCCATGAGCAACCCAGGTATTTAAAATCAATTTCTTTTTATCGAGATCAATGATCCAAAGTCGTTTTTCCGTGCTGTTTTTGTCAAAATCAGCTATTGAAAGGATAGATTTATCCTCTGCAACTTGTCCGGATTTTTTTAGGTTATAGAAACCAGTAAGGGCTTTTTCAAACACAGAACGACTTAAGCCCGTATATTCGAGGTTTACCTCGTTATAAAGGTTGTTTACATGGTTGTCATATAAACTGTCTTCAGTTATTTTAGCTACAATTACCGGTTTTGATGGTTCCCTATGTGTCCCATTAAAAATTGATAAAGAAAGGCTGAACGCTAACATCGATACTCCCCCCAAAATGCATTTCGTCATAAATCTTAACTCTCGTGTTATTATTAAATAATGCGCTAATTTGTTAGTGTTTTTTCAAATACAGTCCTTTAGATATTTTCAAACATACTAAAAATAATTTTGGTTTAATGTGTTGAAAATGATTCTATTACCCTTATATGACTTAACAGATTCCCTAAAATCAATCAGCAAATCCATACATTTGCCAATATTTAGCCTGCATAAAAAGCATTTAAACGCGTATAATTTGCTGCAGATTAAAACAAAAACTTGAAGATAAATTATGATACAAAGTAACCTATTTCAGATAGAAGACGAAACTCCCTGGGAGGATTTGGGTAATGGAATTAAAAGACAGGTTTTTGGATATGATGACCGGATTATGCTTGTAAAAGCAAAATTTGAGGTGGGAGCTGTAGGCGATCTGCATGAGCATCATCATACTCAGGTAACTTATGTAGATAGTGGAGCTTTTGAGATGACCATTGGTGAGGAAGTGCGTGTAATAAGAAAAGGGGATGGTTATTACGTACCACCACATGTAATTCATGGTTGTGTCTGTTTGGAGGCAGGAACGTTAATTGATGCGTTTACTCCCCATCGGGAAGATTTTCTTTAAAAATATTTTTTGAGGCTCGTGGGGGTAAACGTTACTTCTGTTGTCATACTTTCAAATCACAAATAATTAAACAATTATTCTAACACAGAAAGTATGAAAACAAACAAGTTCTATTTAATGATTGCAGTAATCATGGTAAGCATCGGTTCGGTAAAAGCGCAGCAATCAGGAGTTAATTTTGGGTTGAAAGCTGGTATCAATTATGCAACGCTTCCAACAAGTTTCAAAGAAGTAAAAGAAAAGGAAGGTAAAGCAGGTTATAATATTGGGGTTTTTGCAAGGGTTGGGGATGCATTGTATTTTCAGCCGGAGGTAAACTATACAGCATTTAAAAGTGAGTATACCTACAATTCTAAAGTCTATAGTCCTAAATTTAAACAGGTTAATGTTCCTTTAATGGTGGGTTATAAGCTCATTAATACTGAAGCACTGAATTTTAGAATTTCTGCAGGACCGGATTTAAGCTATTCATTAAACAAAGCTGCAGGACCAACTCAGTTTGATTATAAAAAGTTTACGGCTGGTGGTGTTGTCAATGCAGGTGTTGATATAGGTAGCCTGACTATTGACGCCAGATACAGCAGAGGATTGACAAAGATTAATAAAGGCCTTGATGAGAAAACTGGGATATTTAATCTTTCAGTAGGGTTTAAGATATTCTAATTGAAGAATAGGTTGTAGCAAAGGTGTTAGCCTAACACAAATCGTCATCTCGACGTGAGGAGAGATCTCTTGGTTATGCCAATTCAAGAGATCTCTCCTCACGTCGAGATGACGATAGCTTTAAAAACAACCTGTTATTCAGGATGACGACCTTTCCATTAGAAATCTTCCATTAAAAATTAGTATTAACAATTAACTGACTTCTGGTCGCGTCAACAAAATCCATTGGAATAATGCCATACTTTCCATGCGTATTATTTGTAAAGAAGGTATTGATTTTAGGATTTACCGAGTTAGATACGGTAGTTATACTTGGAATACCAAATATAAGTGCTTTATAACCACTGCTATAATTCAGATATAACCTGTTGGAAGTATCGTTATGGGCCTCATTTAAAAGCGTTTCAATGTTAGACCATTTTGTATTTACATCACTTACGTTATAATAATCTTGTATCTTAAGATTCGCTGCTGAATTATTGATGCTAAAAGTAGTATTGTCTGCCCAGTTGGTTGCATCAATACCCTTTGTGCTACCAGTTCCAAATCTTCTTAATAACTTTATTTTACCACGAACAGCTCCTAAAGCAGGAACACCATCACCCAAGTCCCATTTAGAAGGATTTTGGTTTACATACGAATCAAAAGTCTGCTCAAAACTTCTGGTATTATTGCTGGGATCATACTCTTCCTTTACACTCATGATAATGGTTTCAGTTGGATTACTGTTCAGGAAGCCAATACAAGCATTTAGCACATCATTAAAGTTTAGGTTCTGATAGATTGAGCCATGATGGATAGCAAAAGCATCGCCAATGTGTCTGCATCTGATATCAAGATACCTAACGCCGGCCGTTAACTGATCAGCAATGCTTAGATTCTGACATTTAGCAGTGCCGCCAACAGGTTCAGTTCTTGCTCCAGAATCATGTGTTCCGGGAATGGAGAGTTGGACTAAATTGGTAGCATCTGGCAGGGAACCCATCCAATTGCTCATGGTGTAAGTTAGGATGAGCGAGGGGGCTACCGATGTTTCTTGTGTTGCTTTAGACTGTAATCTTTCTTGTTCCTGCTTTTTACACGAAGTGAACGCAAGGATTCCCGCAACAATCAAGGGGAATTGAAGTTTAAAATTGTTCATACTTAGGGATTAATTTGGTTAACTGATTAACTACAATATAAGAAAAAATCAGATTGACAAAAAGGCATAAAATTATTTGTTAAATTAAAAGATTTACACGTATTTGTATAGATAATTAGGTATATCAATTTTAACTATATGCGCTCTAAACTTTTACTTACGGTAGTCCTCGTAATGAGCTGTATTTCTGTTTTTTCTCAACAGAGGATAGCGGAGAATATGTATTTCAAGAAGCTAGCAAACGGGCTTGAAATATTGGTGGTTGTAGACAATACTGTTCCCCTTGCAACCATTGAAATGGCTTGTAGAAATGGCTCATTTACTGAGTCTGATGATTACAATGGATTAAGCCATCTTTATGAACATCTTTTCTTTAAAGCGAATAAAGATTATCCAAATTTTGAGAGCTTTAATAAGAGGAGTAATGAGCTTGAAATTACTTCAAATGCCAACACAAGAGAAGAGGTGGTAAATTATTATTTTACCCTTCCTTCAGCAAATTTAAAACCCGGTTTAAAATTCATGAATTCTGCCATTCGCTATCCTATATTTATTAAGGAAGATATGGCAATGGAAAATGAAATTGTAAATGCTGAGTTTACCAGACAAGAGTCGAGCCCGCTTTACCCATTGATCGATGCCGATAAGAAACATATGTGGGGAGATAATTATTCGAGAAAGAATGTGATTGGAAATCATGATGTGATTTTATCGGCCACCCCATCAAAAATGGATTCTATAAAGAATAAGTACTACTGGCCTAATAATTCTGTATTGGTAATTGCTGGTGACGTAAAGGTAGACGAGGCTTTTAGCAGCGCTGAAGATATATTTGGAAGCTGGAAAGCATCGCCTTTTGATCCATTTAAAAAATGGCCCATTCCAGAGTTTAAACCACTTGCCAAAAATGATTATTACATCATAGAATCTGCCAAGATGCCTGTTCCTTATATGCTTTTTAGCTGGCATGGACCAGACACACGCAATGATATCCCCGGAACTTATGCTGCTGATGTGTTTTCATTTATTGTAAATCAAAATGGATCAAAGTTGAAGAAAGCTTTAATTAATTCAGGATTAGCACAAGAAGCAAGTGTAAATTATTATACTCAGAAATATACAGGTCCTATTAGTTTTATGGTAAGTCCAAATCCCGCGAAAATTAAAGAATGCTATGAGGAGGTATTAAAACAGATTGCTTTGTGGGATGAAGAGGATTATCTTTCGGAGGTTCAGATAGAACGTGCAAAAAGATTACTTTCAATATCTCAGGTTGAACGCAGAGAAGTAACTTCAGATTATGCTCATTTGCTTTCTTTCTGGTGGGCATCGGCATCGGTTGATTATTATACTCATTATGAAGAAAATTTGAATAAGATAACCAGAGCTGATTTACTTAATTACGTTAGAAAATACATTAAGGATAAGCCGTTTTGTGCAGGAATGATCATCAATAAAAGCAGCGTTGACGCTGTAAAACCTCAAGAATTCTTCAAATAAAATATTTAAACTGATGAAACCATATATATTAACCTTCATTTTTATTTTATTCCTTTTTTCGGCTAAATCGCAAACCAAGGCTGTGTCGTTTGATGTGAATGGTTTAAAAGTAATTTTAAGGCCCACTCAAAAAGAAACCATTAGCATGAGCATGTATTTTAGAGGTGGGGTGATGAATTACAGACCTGAGCAGGCAGGAATAGAGAATCTTGCTTTGGCGGCGGCTGCATCATGTGGCACAAAGAATTATAGTGTTGATGATTATAAGGAACTGGCAGATGAATATGGAATAAATATAGGAGGTTCTTCTGAAACTGATTATGGAACGATTAGTATGGACTGTATTTCGAAGTATTTTGAACAGGGTTGGAAGTTGTTCTCAGATGCCGTAGCGAATCCGATTTTTGATAAAACTGAATTTCAGTCTACCAAAGAAAAAATCATTTCTGGTATTTATCAGCTTCATGCATCTCCTGAGTCTCGGATTGAACAGATGTCGATGCAGGCCATATTTAATGGTAGTCAATACAGTACAGAGCCTAAGGGTAAAGATTTAACTGTTAATGGATTTACAGCTGATAGTGTTTCTAATTATTACCATAATCAGCTTTTGAATAGAAGCAAAATGTTTTTAGTTGTTGCTGGTAAAATAACTAAAGAAGCGCTTGAGAAAAAAATAACTGAGTCGTTTAAAGGGATTGCTGCTAAATCTTATACACCACCGGTATACAACCAAAAAATGATTGAGGGAGAACATTTGTTGACAGAACAGCGAGATCTGGCAACAAATTACATAAGTGGTGTAATGAATGCTCCGGTTATGAGCAGCCCCGATTATGCCCCTTTTATGCTTGCTATAAATGCTTTAAGCGGAAATTTACACTATGAGCTACGTGTAAAGCAAGGTCTTTCTTACGCACCCGGAGCTACTATTAAAATACAACAGATGCCTTATACATCTATGTATGTGAGTACAACGCAGCCTAAAAAATCATTTCAGGCAATGGTAGCTGTTTATAATAGTATTAGAAATGGCCGTTACAGTCAATCGTTTCTTGATGGAATTAAAAAGGATCATCGTTTGAGGTATTACAGGCATCAGGAAAGCTCTAGTTCTATCGTTGATGATCTTGGAGAGGCTGAAGTTCTGGGAGGGTATAAGATGGAAGAAGATATGCTGGATAACATTAATAAAGTAACCCTTGAAGATATAGGCAAAGCTTTCGCTAAATATGCAAAAGGTGCAATTTGGTTATATCTGGGCGACGAACAATTGGGTAAGCAGGCCTTTCAATAGGTTTTAGCTACGGTTTTTCCAAGATACCAGCAGATCCAACTAAAGAATGGTGCAGCTATAACATCAGCAGTATAATGTACATGCTGAATAAGCAGAAGCACTCCGACAATTACCGCAGCAGTAAAAGATATGAGCTTATCTCTTTTGCTTTGCATACACAACCCGCCTATAATTAAAGTAGCAGTATGGCCTGAAAAGAAAAGGTCTTTAGTGATTACATTTGATCTGTAAAAAAGAATAGAACAGGGGTCTGCCAGTTCAATAATGCCGGTAGGAGCGTTAAGCGGTACCAATGTAATAGATAAAATGCGGGCAATGCACAAGAATATGAATGTCCATAATGCTGTTAGGCAAATGGAAGTGTTTCTAGACATCCGCACCAGGAAGAGGATAATTAGTGCATAAAGTATAATAAATATATACAGTGAAACATCAATGGCTGGTATCTTTTTCAATAACCAGTCATTTAACACCGTACCTTCTCTTGATTCTATATGGTGGAAAAACTGTGGTATAAACAATAATATTCCGATAAGTATAATTGTTCCTAGTATAAGTTTGAGCCTAAATGGTGGATATTCCCATGCAATTTGCCAGGAGAATTGTCTAGAATGCATTATTTAATCTAAGTTTTGTTTATTTCTAATCGTAAAAAGTATGTCTCAATTACCCCCTAATATTGTCGTACACTGCCTCTCTAATAGTTAGATTATAGCAGTAAGTTCGTAGTGTTAAACATACTCAGTAAAAGTCAGAATTTATATTCTGATTACACTAAATTAACATTAAAAATTAAAATATAAATACCATGGAAATCAAAACAACTAATGAAAGGATGTATGCGCTTCTTGTATTATTTGATATGCATACCAGTTTTTATTCAAAAGCTATTTCAGGAATTACTACCAGAGATGCGCATAACAGGTTGAATACCAAAGCTAATCATGTTTCATGGCTCGCTGGAAGTCTTGTGGAGCAACGTTATGAATTGGCAAATATGCTGGGAATTTCGGGTAATCAGGCTGCGCACAATCTATTTGAAAATCATCAGGGAATAATTGAAAATGCTACTTACCCACCCTTAAGTGAATTTAATGAAGACTGGGATAAGATAAGTCCGCTATTAAGAGATGCCCTAATGAATGTTTCTGATGAAAAACTTAATGAACAGATTGATATGGGTTCTGAAAAAATGACTTCTTATGAATTGATCGCATTCATTATTTATCGTGAAGCAAATTGCATTGGGCAGATCGCATTGTGGCGCAGGCTATTGGGCTACGAGGCAATTAAATACGACTAGAGAAAATATTATAAATTGAGTAAATTTATATTCTATAAATCAAACTATAAACTAAAGAACCATGAAAATCGCAGTTATTGTTATCCGTACTTTAATAGGGTTATTGCTTTTATTTGCATCAATATCTTATTTTTTTAATCTTGTTCCACAGCCTGAGCTTCACGGAGATGTGAAAACATTTATGTTGGGTGTAAATGCAACTGGTTACTTAATGAATTTAATTAAGATAACTGAACTTGTTTGTGGAATTGCTTTTATAACGGGGCGTTTTGTAACGCTGGCTAATGTTGTAATATTTCCAATTGTTATAAATATTGTATTGTTTCATGGATCTCTTGATCCTTCGGGAATTGGAGCTGGGCTATTTTTATTAATTGGGGTTTTATTTCTTGCCTGGTATCACCGTAAAAATTACGAAACCTTATTTATCGCAAAATCATTTTAAGCTACATTGCCCAAATGCTTGGATATGGCAATTCTAAATTCATATTTGAACTTTGATGGAGATGCCGAAGAAGCATTTAACTTCTATAAATCGGTATTTGGAGGTGAATTTCTGGCATTGACCCGTTTTAAAGAAATTCCGGAATGTGAAATGATGTCGATAGAGGATCAGGAAAAGATTATGCACATTTCGTTGCCAATTGGTAAAGCAAGCATCCTTATGGCTACAGATATTTTGAGTTCACTAGGACAGACATTAACTCTTGGTAATAATTCGTATATTTCTATCAGTGCTGACACTGAAGAAGAGGCGATTAGGTTGTTTAACGGCTTGTCGGCTGGCGGGGTAATTACGATGCCACTCGAAAGGTCGTTTTGGGGCTCTTTCTTTGGAATGTTTAATGATAAATATGGTATTCAATGGATGATAAATTATGAGTTTAAATAATCAGTTTTTTATGGCTCATCCGGCACTTCAGCCGTATATTGATGGTTACTTGTATTTAGATATGAATTTTTCTTGTGGTACAGGTTCGCCATTAAATATTTATCCGGTTGCCAGTACACAAATGTCCTTTGTGATTGATGAGCAACACACATTTCATGAGGTGGGAGAGGATAAGGTTTATCAGTATCCGCTTTGTTTTTTAGGATTACTTGATCATAGCCGAAGCTTCGATGTTTATCCAAAAGAACTCATAATGGTGATTTTTAAACCCTATGGTGCTTTTAAACTATTTGGTATTCCGCAGCGTTATTTCTCAAATGAAGCTACAGATGTGCAGCTTCTTTTTCCTGAAATTAAAAATTTAACTGAACAATTGAAGGAGGTAGCAAAGATGCCAACTGCTGTTGTTGCCAGATTAGAAAACTGGTTGCTTAAGCGGTTAATTAGTGCCGAAAAAATTAATGTAAATGGTGTAGCGTACGCTTGTGAGCAAATACAGAAAAGCAGGGGGCTTGTTCGCATTGCCGAACTTAGCCGACAAGTAGGTATGTCTGAAACTAATTTGGGTGTTCAGTTTAGAGAAAAAGTAGGATTTAGCGCAAAAGCTTTTAGCAGGATTGTACGATTCAATAATATCAATAGTTTTATTACAGAGAATAATGCTGTTAACTGGCAGGAATTGGTCTATAAATTCGATTTTTTTGATCAAAATCACTTTATTAAAGAATTCAAGCGTTTTTATGGCTGCACACCGTCTCAATGGCATGCTGGTCTTTCGCAAGAACTTTAATTTTAAAAAATAAAAGCCGGAGTAGTATCCGGCTTTTGTTTTTTTTCATAGGAGGTGATTTTGTAATTGACGTTGAGAGACGTGATTGATATCTTTATCTTAATTACATTTTAAATCTTATGTGCCGGGAACAAAGTACTAAAGAGGCCGACACGATTAGTAGATTTGTTAACCAAATCGTTATTACAAACATAAGCATGTGATATTTTTTTTACAACTGTGTAAATACGCAGGTAAGTTTTGCAATAAAATATAAGTAAGTATATTTACGGTAACCCACATGTATTATGAAGAAAATCCTTTCTATAGATGGTGGCGGGATAAGAGGGATTATTCCCGGGATGCTTTTAGTGGCACTCGAGGGAAAATTAAAGAAAGAAAGTAAAAACCCAGATGCCGCTATTGTTGATTACTTTGACTTTTTTGCAGGAACAAGTACCGGTGGTATTTTAACCTGTCTGCTACTTTGCCCTTCGGATGAGCATCCAACCCGACCAAGATTTTCTGCTAAAGAAGCACTGGATCTTTATCTGGAGCATGGAAATGAGATTTTTAAAATGACTTTTTTTAAGCGTTTAAGAGCAAAATTTGGTTTGGCGGGAGAACGCTATAACAGTCAAATCTTTGAGGGGGTTTTGAAGAAATATTTTGGAAAAATAAAACTTAGCCAGCTTATTAAGCCTTGTATTATAAGTGCCTATAATATAGAACTGCGTAAAACACATTTTTTTAGACAACAGAACGCCATAGTGCGTGGCGATGTTAGAGATTTTTATTTAAAGGATGTTTGTAGGGCAACTTCGGCAGCACCAACTTATTTTAGCGTAGCTGAAATACACTCTTTAGCTAACGTGAGGTATCCTTTGCTTGATGGTGGGGTATTTGCAACTAATCCTGCGTTAAGTGGCTTAATAGAAGTTACAAAGGCATTTAATCAAACGAGAATCAATGATATTTACTTACTTTCTTTAGGAACAGGGCGCTCTAAAAGATCTTATGATTATGATCATTTTAAAAAGAGCAGTGCAATGGCTATTGTGCCAGCTTTAATAGATATTATGATGAGTGGGGTTGCAGAAACGAGCGACTTTTTTTTACAACAGCTTTTTCATTCTGTGGGGAAGGAAAAGAACTATGTAAGAATTGAACCCGGTAGTTTGGAAAGCATTAAAGAAGGCTTAGATGCCGCCAGTCCTGCAAATATTGAAAAATTAGTGGCCCTGGGGGACAAAACTGTAAGCGAAAATGAGCATTTATTAAACCAGATCGCTAAATTCCTGGTAGAGGAACAAAAAAAATCTACTTCTAAAATGCCCTGGGATTTTATAAAAGTTGCACGATAGTTCTTAAATAGACGAACTACCTAAGGAGTGGTTATTTTACATGCCTGGTAAAAACAGAATACAAATAAAATAAATGCTAAAACTTTTAATACGCCAATGGTATAACGTGTTAAAGATGACTTTTTTGTTTTTTTGAGATACATGATGTTAATTTTATTTATCCACTATTTAATATATACCAAAATTAACTGAGAAATGACCTGATATCAACTGTGAAAATACGCAGTTCTATAATTTTAAAATAAAAAAATGCGCTTGTTTATTAATCAAGCGCATTTTTCTTATTCAAAGTCAATTTTCTGATCCCTTATTCTGATTCTTTTTGTTTTCATTTTTAGTCTCGTACTTTTCCAATGAATTTTCATGTCTTTCTGGTGCAGTTATATCTTTATCATCAAGGTATTCAATATACCTATCAATAGGAATATCTCTTTGATGTCCCGGTTTCGCATGTACAGCTGTACCAGTTAGATTAGAACCGATTTCTTTAGGGACTTGCTCCTCATTTCCATTTTGATCATTCATAGCCTTAGGATTTGATGTACAATGAAAACATTTTTAAAAGTGTGTTGTTTTGAAAAATAACATCACTTTTAAAAATGTAAGATCAATTGGGTAGATGTAGGGGGGTAGGTAAAGTAAACTTTACCACAAAGCCAGATTGCTCTGGCTTTGTGGATGTTAATTAAACTTTAGGGATTTTTGGTTCTTTATATTATTGGATAATTTTACCGTCTTTGTCAATTTTCAAAGAACCAGTTTCTGTTTCTTTTTTAACATCAACTTGGTAATATGTAGATTTGTCTGGATTAGTTACAAGGAACGCAGCTGTTGGAGTCCAAGCTTTAACCGGTTCAGATTGTAATGTTTTTTGAACTGGCTCAGGAAGGTCTTTTAATTCAACCGGAGCTTTTGTAACGCTATCTTGTTGAACAGCAACTCTAACTGGGTTTTTAATGTCGCTTGCTTTTACTGTAGTTAATCCTGCTAATGCTAAAAATGCTGCTGATAAGATGATCTTTTTCATAATACTTATTTTAAAATTTCAGTTAAAAATTCTTGTTAGTTATGTTTAGTCTATACTACATAATGATGCCTAAAGTATAAGTTTTTGGCATATATCTGATTTACAGTTGATTGTGTGTTTTGTTGGGTTTTGAAGTTGTAGAGAAACTCCACAGTTTGCTGAGTTTGGAAACAAAAAAGGAGCAACCAATTAAGGTTGCTCCTTTTTAAGGATTAAAAGTAATGATTACTGCATATCTCTTTGTACTTTACGTGCAGTACCTTTTCCTGGCAGATAAATTTGGAAACCTACTGCAAGACCCAGATTATGTGCATAAGCACTACTTCCAAAGCCCACAACACCATTATATTTAAGTAATGCTTCTAAGCCAATACTTGGTGTTACGAAATAAGTCCAACCCGGGCCAAAACTAAATCCTAAACCATTTGTTGAACCGCCAACAGAAGGATTTACACCCGAAATACCAACAGTAGCTTCTCCAAAGAATCTGGAATTGTTAACAACTTCATTTGCTCCTGTAGCACCGTAATAGCGTCCGAGAGCACCAATGCCATAACTAATATCAGTACCTGCATCTTTAGCTGTTGCAAGACCAAAAGAAACATCGCCACCAAGTGCTAAACCATCTTGAACAAACCACGCGGCTTTTGGATTAATTTTTAAACTAAATACATTTGGTTTGTCCAATCCGAAAGAGATGTTAGATAGATTGGCACCAATCATTACATTGCCCTTCTGTATTTGAGCAGTTGCTCCAAATAACACAGTGACACATAAAACAAGAGTTAAAGTTAATTTTTTCATAGCTCGATTTTTTAATTATATAATAAGTTAACAAATCATGAAGTTTTTTGTTTACGAAATGTATAAAAAGGATTTAAAAGATTGATAGGTAGTTGAGTTAACTTACTCAAATAGCTGAAGTTGATATGGATCACCTGAGCGGGAAGAAATCTGGATTTCATTGAAATTAGAAAGAGATATACCAAGTAATCTTACCTTTTTATCTACTAAATCAGTATTTTCTAGAAGCAGTTTCGCGGTATCTATTATGATCTGATAATCGGAAACGGGATTTGGAAAAGATTGATTCCTTGTGATCTGTTTAAAATCACTATATTTTATTTTAAGTGTAATGGTTCTTCCCTTAAGCTGATTCTTGTTTAAACGAATTGCCAATTTATCTGCTAGTTTGCCTAGTTCAGTGTGCATTTCTTCAATCGTGATTAAGTCGTGCTCAAAAGTGTCTTCAACAGCAAGAGACTTTGTTTGCCTTTCTGACTGAACAGCTCGTTGATCGATACCTCTTACAATTGCATAATAGAATTTACCTACCTTACCAAAGTATTTAATAAGCTCCTGTTCAGAAAGCCTTTTAAGATCTGCTCCTGTATGCAACTGCATACTTTTCATTTTTTTTGCGGTGACTTTACCAACTCCAAAAAAACGCTCAACCGGAAGCTTTTCCATAAAGCTTTCGATTTTTGAAGGGCCAATGAACGTTAGCCCATCTGGTTTATTCATATCAGATGCTATTTTTGCAACAAATTTACCAGATGACACTCCGGCAGAAGCAGTTAAGTTAAGCTCATCTTTAATGGCCTGCTTAATTTGTTTAGCTATCTCTAATGCTGAACCTATATTTAACTTATCTTCGGTTACGTCAAGGTATGCCTCGTCTAGCGATAATGGTTCGATAAGATCAGTATATCGACTAAAAATCTCTCTGATATGTATAGAAACAGCTTTGTAAGCATCAAATCTTGGCCGTACAAATATGATTTCAGGACAAAGTTGAAGTGCTTGTCTCGAAGGCATTGCTGATTTAACTCCAAATTTGCGTGCCTCGTAACTTGCGGTAGCCACAACTCCTCGTCCATCAGGTGAGCCGCCAACAGCAATTGGTTTTCCTTTGAACTCAGGAAAATCACGCTGTTCAACTGATGCATAAAATGCATCCATATCAATATGGATTATTTTTCTGATCACAGTTTAAATTTAGGCATTCCTTTACAAAAGTATTTTAATGAGGAAACAATAACGTTGTTTATATGTTTTTAAACAAAATAAAGACATTAATATGCAAAAAGATTTAAATCCGTATGAATTTACTCTGGAAATTAAAGGCGATCCAAGTGCTATAAGAGTAGAAATACCAAAAGAAGGGGACTATATTGTATATGTTAATGGCGAAAGGACCGGACACATATATTGCATTAAGGGAAGCAATTCTGTGCAATGGAAAACTACAGATCATATTAGTCAGGAGCTTGTCGATGAAATAGGAGCGCACATTGAAGTTTTGGAAAGCAAAATCGGACAATCTTAATCTTAATCGATTCAAGCTTCTTATATTGCCACAGAAATCAATTGTTATATTGAGGCAATAAACTATGAAAGAAATTAAATGGGGTATTATAGGTTGCGGAGACGTAACTGAAGTGAAAAGTGGTCCTGCTTTTAATAAGGTTCCAAATTCATCTCTTGTTGCTGTAATGCGAAGGGATGCAGCAAAAGCCCAGGATTATGCATTTAGACACAATGTATCTAGATGGTATGATAATGCAGAAAAATTAATTAATGACCCTGAGGTAAATGCTATTTATATAGCAACCCCACCTTTACAGCATGAGGAATATACGTTGCTCTCTTTGGCTGCAGGAAAGCCTGTTTATGTAGAAAAACCTATGACGTTAAATGCTGAATCGGCTTTGAGAATGAAAAATGCGGCAATTGATTTTAATGTTAAATTATGTGTAGCACATTACCGCAGAGAACAACCAATGTTTTTAAAGGTAAAGCAATTGTTGTTGGATAAAGTGATTGGCGATATCAGGTTTGTTCAATTGCAAATGCTTCAATCTCGGGCACATAATTTAATTGCCAGCACTGAAACTAGCTGGCGACTTGACCCATCTATTTCTGGAGGTGGCCTTTTCCATGATCTTGCACCTCATCAGTTAGATTTAATGATTTATTACTTTGGTAAAGTAAGTAGGTCATCAGGCATTTCAATAAACCAATCAAAAGAGTATTCTGCAGACGATCTTGTTGTCGGACAAATTTTGTTTGAAAACGGAGTGGTATTTAATGGAACCTGGTGTTTTACGGTATCTGAAGCCGACAAGAGGGATATTTGTGAAATAACCGGCTCAACTGGTAAAATAAGTTTTCCGGTGTTTGGAAATAAGATTACCCTTAAAAAGGATGGTTATGAAGAAGAATTTATTTTTGAGCCACTGCGGCATGTTCAACAACCAATGATTGAGCGTGTAACAGCTTATCTTTTGGGTAATGAGGATAACCCATGTTCAGCAGAACAGGCAATATTATCTATGGAGTTAATGGATAGCTTTACAAAAAATGGGGGATTATTTTAACTAAAATAGTTGTCATTTTATTTTATTAAAACTAAAATTATTAGTATTATTGTGCATTAATAAAATGTATTATGGTACTAATTAATGATATCTTTTTCGACAAAGTTGAGGTTTCTGGAATATTTGATGATTTAATTAACTCCTCTTGGGTTAAAAGACTTGGCCGGATCCACCAGAGTGGAGCTATTTTTTTGGTGAACCCAAATATTTGCCACACAAGGCTTGAGCATTCAATAGGAGTAATGCTGTTGATAAGGCATCTTGGTGGCTCTGAACTTGAGCAAGTTGCTGGGTTACTACATGATATTTCTCATACTGCATTTTCACATGTTGGAGATTACGTGTTTGATAATACTGAGGAAAACTATCACGAACAAGTTTTTGAAGAAGTATTGCATTCGTCAGATATTCCTGAAATTCTATCGTGGCATGGATACCATATAGACCAGATTATTAAGGGTACTTTTAATATTCTGGAGCAAGCAGCACCAAGACTTTGCGCTGATCGACTTGATTATACTTTAAGAGATTCTTATCACGCCGGCCTTGTCTCAAGAAGGGAAGTTAAAGATTTTATTAAACATCTTAGTGTTGAAGATGGAATAATTGTTATTGAGAATGCTGAAAAAGCAGAGTGGATTAACAATTTATACAAGAAGCTAATTGAGGATGTATTTAATTTGCCCTTACATATTTATGCGAACAGGAAGCTTACTGAACTAATTAAAGCCGGATTACAACGTAACGAACTTGTGCGTAATGATCTTTTAAAGGATGATACCTATTTGCTTAACAAGATCAGAAGTACAGCCTCAGGATATGAAGGAGTTAAAGCAATTAAACAACAAAGGGGCTTTGATGTGTTTGTTAAAAAGGGGATGGGTTTAAAGATGAAGAACCGTCAGCTAAATGCTTTAATTTAATTCCTTGCCAACCTTAATCCCCTATATGTTTTAATTGAGCATTAGTGCCCTGAATGATGTGTGTCTTTCTTTTTACGAAAAGTTAAATAGAATGCTGTAACCATAATTATTACGGCTAAAGTAACCAATACAATTGTGATTTCAAGACCGTGTGCTGACTGATGTTGTTCCATGATATTAAATTTTGGATGAAGTTAAAAATAAAATAATAGTTCAGGGAAAAAAAAATAAAAACCCGGCCGCAAAATCTGCTAACCGGGTATTATCTAACCTTTGGATTTATTATGGTTTCTTTTCCTCACCCTGCATAGGCGGAGCTTTTGGAATTAATAGCTTACGGCTATCTGTAGCAGATTCTTTGGCATTCCCTTGTGTTGGAGTTGCGTTTGCCTTCTCTGTTTTTACTTCTGTTTTCTCTGGTGCTTCACTATCGCTAGATAGTGAGGAAGCTTTGAGTTTAGCAGCAGTAGTGCTTATTCTTGAGGCTTTTGTGTTATTAATGGGCACCCCTCCTTTAAATATAACATCCCTGATATTTCCTTTAAATTGTTTGTCGTCAACAGTGGCTCTGCTCTCTCGTTTTTGAGATGATTGAGCGCCATATTTTAAACCGGGTACTGAATTTTGTTTTAATTGCTTTCCGATGCTTTCACCCGTTTTGTAATCACTCTGTGCTTTTGCAATCGAAGAAAGGAGCAGACAGATAATGATAGTAAATGCTGCAAAACAAATTTTATAGATTATTTTCATGTCTTTAATACTTAAACTATTTTACACTAACTAATACATTGATTTTTCCAACTGATTGATTATTGTAAGGCTGTAATGCCTTACCTAATACTTGTCCTATTTTGACTTTATCTGGATCTGCTTTCATTGCAACGCCAGCAATAGAAGAGGTAACCAAAAGGTCACCTCTTGAAATCACACCTCCCTCTAAACATACTTTTGTTGGTAATACACCTATTACACCCATTGGAACCTGACCTTTTAAATCGCTGTCTATGTGTTCTTCAGTTAACAATACCCCAGGTCTTGTGGCATAAACCCCCGCAACTAATACAGAGTATGGCTCAGATGATTTTTCAACCGATCTATCTTTTTCTGTTGAAATAACCAATATATCTCCGGGTTCATAACTAGAAACAAGACCTGTTACTTCAAAAGATTCGGCAAGATCGGCACCGCCAACCTGGGTGCCTCCATTAAAGAAACCTCTTCCAGCTGCATTAATACGAGCTACATTAACTGTACCTGGGTTGCCACTTTTAAAAACGGCGATTGAACCATTACTGTGCTGTTCAACAGTTAGCACAGGATTAGTGTTTCCACTATTAAAATTAACAAGTCGGGCAGCTCTTCCGGTACTGAAATTAGGAGTCCATGCAAATAGCGCATTTCCGCTACCATCGGCAGTGGTTTCAACTCCATCACCAGAATTGGATGCGTTAGCTGTAATACCATTTCCATTTCCATCTGCAATTGCAATAAGTGCTGGTCCATTACCTGCAGGATTAGACGCATGGAATAAGCCTGCAAAACCGCCTGTTCCAGAGGAAATACCATAAATTCCTGCGGTTCCGAAATTTGCGAACTGTGAATTTACTTCACCTCTTACTGCTGGGGAGGTACCGGTGATACGATCTACTTTAAAGTTACCCGCAATACCATTTCCGACAGTAGTAACTGTAATTGCGTCGCTTGTATTATCCTCATTAAAGATACGGAACCTGCCCGCCCGGCCCATAGCAAATGTAGGAACCCAGGCATAAAGCGCATCACCCGTGCCGTTAACACTTGTTTCTACACCATTACCTAGTTTTTCTGCATTGGCTGTTATCGCATTGCCATTCCCATCAGCTAATGATACTAATGCAGGACCATTTCCTGCCGCATTTGATGCATGAAACAAGCCGGCAAAACCGCCTGTTCCGGAAGCAGTACCATAAACGGCTGCAGCACCAAAGTTTCCGAAAATGGTATTTACTTCTGATCTTACACCTGCCGCAACACTATTGGTATTATTTACCAGAAAAGAAGCTGCATTCCCTTGTGTATTATCCGGGATGTTTCCGTTACCATTGGTTTCTACTTCAAATGTATTTCCAGCGGTATTTGTTTGATTGACATTTTCAAATCTTCCACCCCGGCCAGTACTGCCATTTAATCCAACCTGTCCAAAAACCCCAATACCATTACCTGTTGTATTTGTTGCTATGAATCCTCTAACACCATATCCACCTCCATCATTACGGCCTACCACTGCACCAGCTATATCGCTGGTTGTACGGCCAACCACAGCTTCTCCGGCGCCATTGTTGTCGCCTATTATTCCTGCAGATGTTTGCGCACTTGTAACGCCGTGTACAGCAAAGCCTGATCCTGTGCTACTAAAAATGCCTTTTCCAGATCCTGAACTGGATACATTAATTACAGTTCCATTACCAACTGTAGAGGCATTTAATGCACTGTTATTATTAGCGTTGTTAAAGATTGAAATATTTGCTGGAATACCATTATTACTAGTGGCAGTGAGGCCCGTTCCTGTATTGCTATTGGCATATACACCTGTTCCATTTCCTGAAGCATTCCCATATACACCAAGACCACTAGGAGTTACTCCGTATACACCCCAACCGCTACCAGCTTGAGATCCCCATACTCCAATACCTAGTCCCCCAGTTCCATTGTTTATGCCCCGAACAGCACTTGAGAAACCTCCAGGAGTTGTTGAGGTAATTGTACCGCGTACGCCAACAATACTAGCGGCAGCGCTTGAGCTGCTACCATCTATCGCGGCTCCATCACCAACAGTACTTGCCGTGAGTGCACTATTGGTATTTGCATTATTAGCAATCGAAAAATTGCCTGCGATACCATTTTGACTGGCCCCGTTTATTCCTATACCCGTATTACTGTTTCCAAAAACACCATATCCTGCACCAGATGAATTACCATATACACCAAGACCGTTAGGTGTTACACCATATACACCCCAACCAGATCCGGCATGAGAACCCCAAAGACCTATGCCTAAACCACCAGTTCCATTGTTAATGCCGCGAACTGCGCTTGAAAACCCTCCGGGCGTGGTAGAGTTAATAATTCCACGTATAGCAGCTATGCTGCTTGTTGTACTTGTGCTGGTTCCCTCTATAGAAGTTCCGTCTCCGGCGTTATTAATTGCGAACAAAGTAGCCGCATTATTTTCGTTTGCATTAAATGGTAGCACGAAACCGCCACCGCCAATCGCTCCTGGAGCCCAGGATACACCGTTGAATTTCAATACATCGTTTAAGACTGGAACAGCTGCATCAATTGGTTTTGTTTGCAGTGCAGCTACAACCGGGTTAGGGTAGGTGCCAGATAAATCGCCACCGGCAGGAAGACCATTTATTTCGCCAGGAATTCCTTGTGGACCTTGTGGTCCTGCTGGACCAATAGGTCCAACAGCTCCAGGATTACCCATTGCTCCGGCAAGTCCGGCAATACCTTGATCACCTTTATCTCCTTTTAAGCCTTGTGGTCCAGCTGGTCCAATAGGTAGAACAGCGGCAGGATTAACCAATGCGCCGGCAGGGCCAGCAGGCCCTATTGCACCTGCAACTCCCGCAGCTCCTGCCGAGCCTGTTTCACCTTTATCTCCTTTTATTCCGGCAATCCCCTGTATACCCTGTGGTCCTGCTGGGCCAGCTGGACCGGGATTTCCTGATGCTGCATATAGTGCATAAGGAACACTCATTAATTGTGTATTCCCAAGTGCATTATATGAACCACCGCCAACAGCAAGTTCGACCTTAGCAAACTGATTGGCATTTTGCCACGGAATTGCAGCAAATGTACCAGTGCCAGGTGTTCCTTTACCTATTTGTAAAGTAAACAACCCCAATTGGTTCGTATTTGTCAAATGTTCTTCCATGTACTGAACAGGGCCGTTTGCTGAACCCCCTAAAACGGAGATCTTAACTTTTACAGCTTGATTTGAGAGGACTGTACCATTGGTATTTCTGGCAACTGCCTGGTAATTTATCCCTTTAAAACCATCTTGAGCGCTGGCCCATTGCAGTCCTGCAAAAAGAATAAATACTAGAGTAAAAATTGTACTTCTCATAGCTTATGATTTTAAATACTTTCTATTTTATTAGTTTATTGGTTCCGGGGGTGAAGCATAGCGTAAATCGCATAGAATTTCTTAGCACATAACGATCCTCTGTAGGGAATATATAGCTTATATCTATTCTTAACGGATTAACATTAAGACCTATACCAGCTGCAAGATGTTGTCTATTGCCCTTCTCAGGGTCTTCGTAGAAATAACCTGTTCTTATAAAAAACCGATTGTAGTAAGAAAACTCTAATCCACCTGCAATGGTGAACTCTGATAGTTCTTCCTTAAATCCTCCGGGTGCATCAAATAATGAAGTAAACAAAGCACTTGTAACACTTCTGTTTGGGTCTTTACCTTTTTCTATTTCAGTAGTAAAATTACCATCATTATCCTTTTTATATCTTGGAGGGGTAGGCACCATTAATTTATTTATGTCGAGCAAAATGGTAAGTCTACTTTCTGGGGCTGCATAGAAATTATAACCAGCGCCCAACCTTAGGTTCATGGGTAAAAAGCTGGTCTGGCTATCAGAATATTTAAGCTTAGTACCAATATTGCTTAAATTTACGCCCCAGCTAAAACTTCTTGAATAACGGCCATTTTGGAGTTCCCGATTCGAGTAAATAGATACATCGGCAGCAAAAGCATCTGTTGGGGTGAGCTCTAAATTGTTGTAAGTTCCTTTACCAATATCACTTCTAAAATATCGGGCTGTTAAGGCCATCCCAAAAGTTTCACCAAATTTGCGTGCATAGCTAGCATCTATACTAAATTCACTAGCCTTGTATTGCTCAATAAGGCTCCCCGTTTCATCTCTAAAGGCAATTGATCCCAAATCGAGGTATTTAACAGATAATCCAAGCGCTTCTCTATCATTTAATTGCCTGAATGCGGTAAAGTATCCCAGATGAGAATCTTTGCTGAGCTGTTTCATCCATGGGGTATAGGAAGCGCTAAGGCTCATTTTTTCGCCGAAAGTGATCTTTGCCGGATTGATGTATAACGAATTAGCATCTACATCTAATCCTGTTCCAGCCTCAGCTACTCCTGAGTTCCTGGCATCTGCACTTAGTAATAAAAAGGCAGCCCCACTTTGAACTACTCTGTTGTCTTGTTGCGCAAAACTACCCTGGTACCAACATACCAGACAAGCCAAAAGGCCTGTAGCAAGGTAAATGTTTGTTTTCATAAGTTTATTGTATTACCAGTTTCTCTGAATAGGTTCTTCTGCTGGCTGTTAGAACTACATAATATAAGCCCGAAGGATAACCAGCTAAAGGCAGAATATAGTTTGCTTTGCCCGCTAGCATTTTTAATGAGATATTTCTCACGGTTTGGCCTGCATTATTTACCAGTTGTATGTTTACCATATCGTCCATTACCAGATCAAACTCAAGTTTGGTTTGGCTATTGGCCGGGTTTGGATAAACAATGAAACCCGTTATAAGAGGGGCTTGCGGTTCGGGGACACTACCATTAACTTCTGGTTGTTGGAAGCCTTGTGTTACCAATAAGGGAGAGTTTTCCATGGCTGTTACCAAAACCTCACCTATAGTGTACTGGAAAATAGTATTATTGATCTCTGCTGAGCCACCCGTGCTGGCTATGACTGAGCGCTGAAGTTCTACCTGCTGCGCGTTTGCCACAGCAGTAAAACCGAGCATGCCAAATATTGGCAAATATCTTTTTTTCATCGAGAGAGGGATTAATTGTAGATATAGCTCAAAATTACATAGAAGTGATATTGGGTTGTGCTAGGAGTAAGCAACATGTAAAATCAACTAATTGAAATGCGATTATTAATTAGCAAACTGCATCCTCAAAAAGGATAATATATCAATTTGTACTCTGTTAACTAAAATAAGAAGACTATGTTAATCGTATTTTAAGGCATCAACAGGATTTGCTCTGGCAACTTTAAAAGTTTGAAGGCTTACAGTTAATACAGCAATAAATATTGATAAAACAAATGCAATTATAAATGGCCATATATTCAGGCCGATTTTGTAATCGTATTTTTGGAGCCAGTTTGCCGTTATAACGTACGCAGCAGGAATTGCTATCATGTTTGATAGAATAACAAGTTTGATAAAATCCTTGTTGAGTAAAATAAGAATATCCTTTAAACTAGCCCCAATTACTTTTCGGATACTAATTTCTTTGCTTCTCTGCTCAGCAATATACAGCGCCAGACCTAACAGGCCAAGACAAGATATAAAGATGGCAAAGCCACCAAATACATTGGAGAATA
>NZ_CAMLHF010000079.1 GCF_946479715.1 uncultured Pedobacter sp.
GGACTATCTGTGCATTATTATTTTTCGCAACTACTGTGAATTATCTTGATAGACAGGTGTTAAGCTTACTTAAACCACATTTAGAAGAGATTTTTGGCTGGAGCAACAGCGATTATGCAAACATTGCTTCTGTTTTTCAATTTGTTTACGCCATATCGATGCTTTTTGCAGGGCGGATAATCGACAAACTTGGAACTAAAAAAGGATATGCCTGGGCCATCATTATTTGGTCGGTAGGCGCAGTTATACACGCCTTTGCTATTCCAATAGGTCAAAGCATCTCTACAGTACTTGGCTTTATGGGTATTGGCGTTGCCTCTGTTTCTATCGTTGGTTTTATGGTTGCCAGGGCAGTATTAGGATTTGGCGAGGCAGGAAATTTTCCGGCCGCAATTAAAGCCACTGCAGAGTATTTCCCTAAAAAGGAAAGATCTTTTGCTACAGGGTTTTTTAACGGTGGTACCAATATTGGTGCCGTATTAGCACCTTTAAGTGTTCCGTTTATTGCCGCAAAATGGGGCTGGGAAGCCGCCTTTTTATTTATAGGTGCAATAGGCTTCCTGTGGCTTATATTTTGGTATAAATATTATGAAAAACCTGAAGAACAAAAAAGACTTTCGGCCGAAGAACTTGCTTATATCAAAGCAGATGACGTTGATACCAGAGTTATCAATAGTGAAGGAGTAGCTGAAGAAACAAAAGTATCGTGGTTTAAACTACTTACATACAGACAAACCTGGGCTTTTGCCGTAGGTAAATTCATGACTGATGGTGTTTGGTGGTTCTTCCTGTTCTGGTTGCCTGCTTATTTAAAAGATCAGTACGGCATGATGGATACTCAGATCATGCTTCCTTTAGCTGTATTGTACAGTATGACAATGGTTGGTAGTATTGGTGGTGGCTGGTTCCCGATGTATTTTATTAAGAAGGGATATGAACCATATGACGGCCGTATGAAAGCAATGTTAATGATTGCAGTAATTCCGCTTGTGGTGCTTGCTGCACAGCCTTTGGGCCATATATCTTTCTGGATGCCTGTATTGTTAATTGGTGTTGGTGCATCTGCACACCAGGCATGGTCTGCAAACTTATTTACTACGGTTTCCGACATGTTTCCTAAAAAAGCAATTGGCTCCGTGGTAGGTATCGGTGGTATGCTTGGAGGCCTTGGTGGGGTGGTTATGACCAAACTAGGCGGTGGATTATTTGATCATTATAAGGCTTTAGGACATATTGATACAGGTTATACAATTATGTTTACAATATGTGCAGTTGCCTACCTTGTGGCCTGGGTAATAATGAAAGCATTAGTTCCAAAATACAAAGTAATTAGTGATCTTTAACATATAATCTATTTAATCTCTAACTATATATTAATGACTTTTAAAGATCATCTCGACTCAATTTTTGTCGATGAACACGAAATTCCTGAAGAGTTCAGGCTAACCGAAGAGGTTCATCAGCGAGAATACTTAAGTAACGGAAAAATGCATTCCTGGAACGGTGAAGTACACGAAGTACTTTCGCCAATTTGCATCAAAACTTCAACCGGATTAAAGCGCAAAGTAATTGGTACTTATCCTTTATGTAATGAAGCCGAAGCTTCGGAAGCACTAAAAGCTGCAGTTAATGCGTACAACAACGGAAGGGGCGAATGGCCTACCATGAGCGTTGCTGATAGAATTACCTGCGTAGAGAAGTTTACGCACAGGATTATTGAAAAGAAAAACGAAGTAGTTAAACTATTGATGTGGGAGATTGGTAAATCTCATGCTGATTCAGTTAAAGAGTTTGACCGTACGGTAGAGTATATTTATGCAACAATTGATGCATTAAAAGACCTAGATCGTCAGTCGTCTAAGTTTAGTATTGAGCAGGGTATTGTTGCACAGATCAGACGCTCTCCTTTGGGTGTGGTTTTATGTATGGGGCCTTTCAATTATCCATTGAATGAGACCTTTACTACTTTAATTCCGGCTCTAATAATGGGCAATACTTTATTGT
This sequence comes from uncultured Pedobacter sp., assembly GCF_946479715.1. Next base: position 2,005 of record NZ_CAMLHF010000079.1, read on the forward strand.
TTAAACCACCAAAACATGGTACTTTATTACATTATCCATTGTTGGAGGCATTTAGAGACTGTTTCCCGAAAGGCGTAGTAAACACCATATATGGCCGTGGTAATAAGATCATTCCTAACCTGATGAAATCGGGTGATATAAATGTGTTAACCCTTATTGGTTCAAGTAAGGTAGCCAATGAGCTTAAAAAGCTGCATCCTAAGGTAAACCGTTTACGCGCAATACTTGGGTTGGATGCTAAAAATGCAGCTATTATAACTGCAAATGCTGATGTTAAATTAGCGGTACAGGAAACGGTATTGGGATCTTTATCGTTTAACGGACAAAGATGTACTGCATTAAAAATTGTATTTATACATCGCAGTCTTGCTGATGTGTTTTTAAAAGAACTTTCTGAAGCTGTTGCACAGCTTAAATTTGGAATGCCATGGGAGCATGGTGTGGTTTTAACTCCTTTACCTGAACAGCACAAACCTGCATATATTCAGGAGTGTATTGCTGATGCAATTGCCAATGGTGCCGATGTGATAAATGAAAACGGTGGTTCTACAAATGAGTCGTTTGTATTCCCTGCAATTGTTTATCCGGTTAAAAAGGGTATGAAGTTATATACCGAAGAGCAGTTTGGCCCGGTTATTCCTGTGGTGCCTTTTGACGATCTGGAAGAAACTATAGAATATCTTATCGAATCTACACACGGTCAGCAGGTAAGTATTTTTAGTAACGATGATGAAGAAATAGCTGAACTGATTGATCCTTTGGTGAATCAGGTGAGTAGGGTAAATGTGAATTGCCAGTGTCAGCGTGGTCCGGATGTATTTCCGTTTACCGGCAGAAAAGATAGTGCCGAGGGTACGCTTTCTGTAGTAGATGCTTTAAGATCGTTTTCTATAAGGTCGTTGGTTGCCACCAAGCTAAATGATAACAACAAGCATTTGATAAATGCAATTGTTGATAGTAACAGCTCTAACTTTTTGAGCACAAAGTATTTGTTTTAAAGATAGTCTAATCTTTATCTCTAACACAGTTATCTCTCCTTCATCGTCATCTAGACCATTCCGTCATCTCGACGATAGGAGAGATCTCTTGTTTATGCTACTTCAAGAGATCTCTCCTATCGTTGAGATGACGAAGTGAGTTAATGGATAACAAGGTGTGTTCTAGAGGATGATTGTAGGGTAAAGAAAGAAGTTGTTTTTATTTCTTAGTATCCAAGCTGGCCCGGATTTCCTTTACGTATTCAATAGATACTTCGGCAATCTCGGCAGCTTTTTCGCGGTTAAGTTGATTCATCCGTTTTGCTGATACAGAAGACTTTAAGCATTGTATTCTATTCTTGCTGAGTCGTATCTTTTGTCATAATAGAATATGTCATAGATTAAACGGGCAAGTATGATCTTGATTTCCAAAGCATCTTTAAACTGGCTGAAATGATAATGATATACCCATTGCTCATCTTTAAGAGTAAATCCAAGTGCTTTAATTTCCTTGCCGTTTCCAAAAACCCTTCCATAATCATAATAAGGATCTTCATCGTAAAGCAATGTAATTTCAATGTTGTGATCTTTTAATGTAAATCTTGTGAATATATCAGGCCTGGATTTAAAATACACCTTGAAACTGCTCACCATTCCTTCAGCTAAGTTGAATAATGCGTCATCAATCTCCTGACTATCATATTTCTGACTAATAGGAGTATTCTCCCATTCAAGGATTTTGGTTTGTCCTTCCTGAATCTGCTTTGCAAAAAAATCTGTTCCCAAACGGTCAAAATATTTTTTATATTCCTCTTTGGCTAACATCTTATTCATATTTCTTGCTTTAGCTTTTTCTTCCGAAATAAGTCTATAAAACGGATGCTGTATGTGCTTAAGGGTATCTAGCGTATTATTAATTTTTCTTAAGGCTTTGTTATGATAATGAGCATAGATATAGTCTCCTTCCTCAACATACTCCGAAATCTGTTTTTCAAGTTCCGCTTTCTCTATTTCATAGGCCTCGATTAGCTCTTCAAGATCTGATTTCATATAAAGTTATCTGTATTGGTTATCACAATATACTTAAATCTTGTTTATGCTTATTAATTTCAAACTCGTCCTTTGATGGAGAGAGGAGGTAAGCTAATGAATGATGGTATGTACTAGCGGATGAAGGTAGGGCTAAGAAAGAAGTTGTTTTTATTTCTTAGTATCTAAGCTTGCTCGGATTTCTTTTACGTATTCAATAGAAACTTCGGCAATCTCGGTAGCTTTCTCATCTGAAACGCCAAGCTTGGTTAGGAAATTTTCTATTACGGTATGACGGGTTTTTTCTGTGCCTATTCTCTCTTCTTTTCGATAAAAGATGTCGTTTTCTTCTTTAAAAAATGTACTTACTGACTGCATAGCTTTTTCTAACCGATGTTCAACATTGGTTCGCAATTGTACAAATATACGTGGTTTATGCTTGTTGATTTACATCACGTCATCTCGAACCCTCTCGTCATCTCGAACGCAGAGAGAGATCTCTTGTTTAAACCTTTAAATTATTACCAGGAATTAATTCATTAGGTAAATCTTTCCAAGTAAGATTTGCTGAGTTGATTAATGCTGTTTTCTTTGTTCTGCTCCATTTTTTTATTTCTTTTTCACGACTGATAGCTTCGAATATTGAAGGGTGCATTTCATAAAAAATGCAGTAAAACAATTTATATTTTGCTGTGAATGATTTTTGATTTACCGCCGACTTATGTTCGTTAATTCTGGATTGAAGGTCTGTTGTGACACCAATGTAAAGCACTGTGCGAGCTATATTGGTCATTATGTAATGCACCCACCTCTATTCCATATTGTAAGTAACATAGTTCAAGAGATCTCTCCTATCGTCGAGATGACGGGGTACTTGGATGACGGGATGTGCTAAAATTGCTTAATGAATTGACATAATAATAGAATTATTAATATCCAATATCCTTTTCTTTGCTATAACCAAATTACTAATGTATGAAAAAGTTAAATTTGCTTATTATCGGATTGGTTATGTCAGTTTCGGTATTTGCACAAAAAGATTATTTAAAAGAGTCTGAAGCAGCTAAAACCCAGCGTATGCAATGGTGGCAGGATGCTACTTTCGGCATGTTTATCCACTGGGGCTTATATGCAGTTCCGGCCGGAGAATATAATGGTAAAAGCGGAGGAGCAGAGTGGATTATGGAAACACATAACATTCCAACTGCCGAATATGAAAAATATGCTGCTCAATTTGATCCACAGAAGTTTGATGCAAAAAAATGGGTAGAGATTGCTAAATCAGCAGGTGCTAAATATATCGTTATCACTTCTAAACACCATGATGGTTTTAGTCTTTGGGATAGCAAAGTGACCAAGTACGATATCATGGATGCTACTCCATTTAAAAGAGATATTTTAAAGGAACTTTCTGACGCATGTAAAGCTGCCGGAATTAAGTTCGGATTGTATCATTCTATTATGGACTGGCATCAGCCAAATGCTAACCCTAAGCAAAAGCCTGATGTAAAACCAGACTTCAATAAATACAGAGAAGAGTATTTAAAGCCTCAGCTGGCTGAATTGATCAAGAAATACGATCCAACCATTTTATGGTTTGATGGAGAGTGGATTCCTGAATGGACAGAAGAGCAGGGAAAAGACCTTTACAATTATTTGCGTAACCTTAAACCTTCTTTGGTGATAAACAACCGCATCGGTAAAGCACGCGGAGGCATGGAAGGTATGAATAAGTATCAGGATGCTGCCGGTGATTTTGGAACTCCGGAACAAGAGATTTTAAAAACCAATTCTCAAGACTATTGGGAAAGCTGCATGACAATTAACAACAACTGGGGCTTTGCTAAGTACGATCAGAACTGGAAATCGGCACAGGTGCTTATCGATAACCTTGTTGATGTAGCTGCTAAAGGTGGTAATTACTTATTAAATGTTGGCCCTACTGCAGAAGGTGAGATTCCCGCACCAAGCGTAGAGCGTTTGGGAGAAATGGGCAAGTGGTTGGATATAAACAAACAAGCCATTTACGCCACTAAAGGTTTAGAAAACTACAAGCAAGGCGATAACATCAGATTTACACAAAGCAAGGATGGTAAAAGCACTTACGTGATCTTTAACAAAGCTGAAAATAATGAACTGGTATTGACTTCCGTTCAGCCAAAAGAAGGTTCGAAAGTTTATATGCTTGGGGTAAATAAGCCGCTGGAATGGATTAAAAACAACGATTCTGTCGTAGTAAAACTACCAGCTGAGTTGCCTGGTAAATATGCGTGGACTTTAAAAATTCAAAGTTCTTCTAATTCTAAATAGATTTTTAAATGAGAAAGTTTGTACTATGTTTTTTAGTTGGTTTAGTTTGTTGTGCTTCAGTTATTGCACAGGTTAAAACCTTACCATTTAGCAAGTATATTACAGAAAGAAAAGGCCTCCCGAATGCTTATAATGTTATTTCTATAAAGAAAAATGCCACTGTAGCATTTCTGGGCGGTTCTATAACTTATAATAGTGGCTGGCGAGATAAGGTCTGCACTTATTTAAAAGAGCGTTTTCCGGCTACAAAATTTCATTTTATTGCGGCAGGGATTCCTTCGTTAGGAAGTTTGCCGCACACCTTCAGGCTAAGCCGGGATGTGCTGGATTCAGGTAAAGTGGATCTTCTGTTTTTGGAGGCAGCAGTTAACGATCAGGTTAACGGGACGGATAGTGTTACCCAGGTTCAGGCACTTGAAGGCATTGTTAGGCATGCCAAAACCAGTAACCCGTTAATGGATATTGTGATGATGTCGTTTGCTGATCCTGATAAGACAAAATTGTACGATTCGGGTATTGTGCCTACCTCGGTAGCTAACCATGAGCTGATTGCAGATCACTATCAATTGCCTTCAATTAACTTAGCTAAAGCCATAAGAGACAAGCTGGCTAACAATGAGTTTAGCTGGGAAAAGGATTTTAAAGACCTGCATCCATCTCCATTTGGACAGGAATTGTATTTTGAAGCAATAAAAGACCTGTTGTCGTCCAGCCTAAGTAAAGCTAAGCAACAAAAGGCTACAAAATTGCCTGCTTTATTAAACAAAGGAAGTTTTACCCGCGGAAGGTATCTTAGTATAGAAACTGCCGAAAATAAAAACGGCTGGGAAGTGGTAAAGCGCTGGACACCAGAAGATGGCTTGGGTACCCGCCCGGGCTTTGTAAAAGTACCTATGTTGGTTAGTACAGTGGCCGGATCATCATTTACATTAAAATTTAAAGGTACTGCAATTGGAATGGCCATAGTATCGGGCTACGATGCCGGTATTGTTAGCTATTCAATCGATAACGGCAGCGAAAAACAACTCGATTTGTTTACACAATGGAGTAAATCTTTACATTTGCCTTGGTATGTTTTATTTGGAAGCAATTTGGCCGATACTGATCACGTATTAAAAGTTACTATCAGCTCAGAAAAGAACCAAAATAGTAAAGGAACTGCCTGTAGAATAGTAAACTTTTTAATCAATTAACATCCCCCATCATGCTCAAACGCATCTTTATTTTCTCTCTTGTATTGCTTGTATCATCTGTTAAAGGTTTTTCTTTTGATAGAAAAGGTAATGATCCTCAGGTTGTTAATATTCCTTATGGAGCGGGATCTGAAATTGTATATAACCTTGGTTCAGGTACTTATGAGGTGTTTGCAAACAAGAAAAAAATAATAGCTGATGCGTATGCTCTTGTCAAAAATAAAGAGCAATCTATAAGCAGCAAGGATTATGAGCTGATTAAATACTCCGAAACAGCTGTTAAAGATAAGTTCGGAGTTGGTAAGAAATACACCATAATTTTAACTAAAAGCGGCTTGCCGCAGATGGAGCAGATATTTTATGTTTATCCGGGTCATGATTACTTTTTTACTGAAGTTTCTTTAAAAGGCAGTAATGTTAAGAGTAATTATATGGCTCCGTTGATCTCTAACAGCGCAAGCATTCAGGCTAAGGGTGATAGCCGAACGCTTTTTGTTCCTTTTGATAATGATACTTTTATCCGTTATAACGCAAAATCTATGGGCACTGCGGTAGTAGAAAATACAAGTGCAGAAGTTGGTGCGGTATATGAAAACCATAGCAGGAAAGGGTTGATATTAGGCTCTGTAGAGCATTTGATTTGGAAAACGGGGATGCTTACCAAAGGAATTGGTGATGACTTATCTGAACTGCGCATTTGGGGCGGATATACAGATGAGAAAGTGACCAGGGATAAAACAATTCATGGTTCTATTTCTGGCTCAGTGGTAAAGTCGCCAAAGGTATTTGTGGGTTACTTTGCTGATTGGAGAATCGGATTGGAAGCTTATGGTAAGGCAAACAGAATTGCAGAGCCGCCTTTTGTTTTTAACTGGACAAAACCGGTTCCTTTTGGATGGAACAGCTGGGGTGTTATACAGGAGAAATTGACCTATGAAAAGGCGGTAAAGAACGTTGATTTTTTTGCAAACGAGCTTCCGAAGTTTAGAAATGGTGAAACAGCCTATATAGATCTTGATTCATTTTGGGACAATTTTACGGGTGGTATGCGTGGCGATTATAGCAAATTGAAAGAATTTGCTGATTACTGCAAGCAAAAAGGTTTACAGCCTGGTGTGTATTGGGCTCCGTTTACCGACTGGGGTTTTAAATCTGGCGGCGATAGGGAAGCTGAGGGCAGTAAATATAAATTCAGCGAGATGTGGACTAAGGTTGGTGGCAATTATCATGATTTTGATGGTGCCAGAGCACTTGATCCTACCCATCCGGGAACCAAGAAAAGAATCGATTATATTATTGATAAACTAAAGGCTTGTGGTTTTAAAATGATCAAGATTGACTTTTTAGGCCATGCAGCTGCTGAGTCTGATGTTTTCTATGATAAGTCTGTTACCACAGGGATGCAGGCTTATAAAGTTGGTATGGAGTATCTTATCGATAGGATGGATGGGCAAATGCTTGTTTATGCTGCTATATCTCCCAACTTGGCTACAGGAAGGTATGCACACATTAAAAGGATTGCCTGTGATGCCTGGAAGACCATTAAGGATACTGAATATACATTAAATAGTGTTAATTATGGATGGTGGCAAACCTATGTTTACAATTTTGTAGATGCAGATCATATTGTATTTGCCAGTGAGAAAGAGGGTGTGAACAGAGCAAGGTTAACATCGGGCTTAATTAGCGGAACATTGATATTGGGTGATGATTTTTCTTCTGCAGGGGTATGGAATGAAACGGCTAAGAAATTATTGCAGAACGAAGATTTACTGGCCATACCAAGATCAGGAGTTGCTTTTATGCCTGTAAATGGAAATACGGGCGAGCAATCTAACGACTTGTTTGTTAGAAAGATAGGGGGTAGCTTATATCTGGCAATTCTAAATTTTGATAGTAAAAAGAAGGTTTTTACGGTTCCTCTGGATAGATTGGGTATTAAAAAGTCATCTTACAAAGCAAAAGAGCTTTTCTCTGGTAAAGGTTTTGCCATTAATAGAACGCTTAAGTACGAGTTGAACGGGGCTGATGCTACAATTATTAAAATAGAATTACAATAGTTTAATAATAGATGTAAAGCACTATATTTAGCCTGAATAGGTATAATAAGTAAGTAAATTGAACGCTCAGAGAATTATCCTTTTACTTGTATTTATTTGTACGCTCTCCAGTCAAGAATTAACAGCGCAAATAAAACGTACAATTAAAGGTAGTGTTAAAGACAGTACCAACCAGGGAATACCCGGATCCTACATTAGGGTAATTACAGGCAAAGATACGTTGACTGTAATTGCCGATAAGGAGGGGGATTTTTCTATTTCCAATATTACTGCCCAGAGTTCAGACCTGTTGGTTCGCAGTATTGGCTATAAGCCATATGCTTCAATCGTTACCTTTCTTGACAAACAAAAGCAGGTTGACCTTGGCAATATTGTACTCAAAACAGAGTCTAATATGCTTGATGAGGTGGTGATTAAAGGCAAAATTACCCCCATAAGGGTAATGAAGGATACTATTGAGTACAATACAGAAGCGTTTGTGATAAGGGAGGGTGATTATGTAGAAGATCTGCTAAAACAGTTTCCGGGTATGGTGGTAAAGGACGATGGAAAGGTTACCTCGATGGGTAAGGAACTTACCAGGCTTAGGGTGAACGGTAAAGATTTTTTTACCAGTAATGTTGCTGAGTTTATTAAAAAACTACCATCGAGCATATTTTCTCATGTTCAGGTAATTGATGACTATGGTGATGAAGCTAATTTTACAGGGATAAAAGTAGGAGAACCCAGAAAAATTCTAAATCTGGTTACTAAACCGGGGAGAGATAAGGGGACATTTGCAAACGTTAGTACAAGCGCTGCAACAAGTAATAGTTACGCTTTAAACGGGAATGCTAATGTCTGGAAGGGGCGTAAGCAAATGAGTGGTGGTGGTTCTTTTAATAATACAAGTAATGATGCCCAGGTCAATAACAGTGCTAATGGCGCAGTGAGTTTTTCTGATAATATCGACAAAAAACTTTATTTAAGATCTGGTTATAACATGGGTAATGGCACTTATGGTGGTACAAATTTTAACAATATTCAAAGCGCTAATAGTTTGGGAACTATAAATAGCGTTAATGAGGATAAGTTTAATTCGGGGAATGGTAATCATAATTTAAATTTAGGGCTTAATAGCGAGGAAACAGGTAAGTTTTTCGCTGGTAATTTAGATGCAGGGGTGTCAAACAATAATTCAGAGAATACTTCATCCTCTTTGCAGACTGGAGTAATCCGTCAGGATTTATTTACCAGCAGCACTTCGAAACAGAATAGCCCAAATGTTAATATAAATGTGAGCCTGGGTTTGGGGGGTAAAGATAAAAAGGGGAGAGCATCACTTAATTTTTCTGGCCGGGCAGGTGGTAGTAAAGGGAATCAGGATATTCTTACTGATATCGATTATTATGATAAGGATACAAATGAAAAGGTTAAGGACTCTCTATTAAACCGGTTGGTTAAAACCAGAAATGGAGACAGGGGAATAAATGCAGGTTTTAACTATTCCAGGTCATTGGGTAATCCGAAGGATACAATACAGAAAAGTATTGAGTTTTCTTATTCATTTAGTGTGAGTTCTAACAATAATGAATTAGAAACACGGGTTAAAGATATAAATGGTAAAATAAGCTTTATTGATTCCTTAAGTAATGCTTATACCTCAACTTTTATCAATCAGAACATTAGGGGAGGTTATAGGTATAATTCATCTAAGATTAACTATGGAATTGGTTTTACGTTGCAACCAAGCATTTTGATGGGTAGTTATGAGGGTAGAACCGATAAGATTAATCAAAAGACATTCAATTCATCTCCATCTGGAAACTTTAGCTATGTTATTTCTAAAACGCAATCGGTAAATATGAATTATAGCGGGAGTAGTAATGCGCCAAGGTTTGATCAGCTGCAGCCTGTGCCCGATACCAGGAATTTGCAGAATGTGATTATTGGTAATCCGGAATTGAAAACGTCATTCAATCATAATGCAAATGTTAGTTATAGCTTGTTTGGAATTACCAGTGGAAAGGCATTGCAGATTGGTGTAAGTGCCAGTACCACACAGAATGAGGTGGTAAGCAATACTATCCTGATTAAGGATACCTTAAATAGCTTAAAGCAGGAAACTCGGTATGTGAATGTGAATGGTAATTATAATATTAATAGCAATTATACGATCGGTTTACCTTTTGGCAACCGTAAGTATATGGTTTCAATAGGCGGAAATATAGGGCTCAATAATTCAGTAATTTTTACTGATAATGTGAAAAATAACAATAAGGGACTTAATTTCTTTCAGAATATAGGGGTGAATATGGAATTGAAATCGTTATCTGGCAGTGCGGGAGCTTATTATTCCTATAGTGAAAACAATTATACCATTGCCAATTTTAAACCTCAAAATCTGGAAAGCTGGAACTTTAATATGAATTTGGTATTTAAAATCCGCAAATCGTTTAATACCTCAGTTGATGTTTCCAAGAATTTTACCAGTGGTTACACGTCTGGTGCTAATAATCCTTTATTAATTAATGCGAGCGTTTTTAAGTCATTTTTTAAGAACAATAGGGCGTCAGTAAATCTCAGAGCTTATGATCTGTTGAATCAGGGAAATAATTTATTCAGGGCCGTGTCTGGTAATATGATAATTGAGAATCGGAGCAAGCAAATAACCAGATATTTTATGGCTACATTTTCAATGAACTTAGAAAACTTTGCTAAGTAGGTTTCGTCTCGCCACGTCATCCTGAATTTATTTCAGGATGACGTGGCGCGCACCTTTTTATATATGCTCTTCTAATTTTATGTATTCTTTTAAGAGTTGAATCTGATTAAGCGCTCTGTTAAAGTTATGCCCTTCATATTTTGCACCGTAATAGATGTCGTTTTGTAGATAATCGGTTAAAAAGCGGATTGCCTGCATGTAAATAATGAACTTACCTGAATAAGTAAAATACTGTTTTTCGGTTTCCGTTAATACATCTTTCATTTCTTCCATGTAGCCATCATAGATAGCGGTATAGAACTCTTTTCTGATGCTGATTTTTGACAAGTCTGTTTCTTCTTCGCTGGCTTCAGCCAGATAGGTTCTCATCATATCACCAACATCACTGATAAAGTAGCCTGGCATCACAGTGTCAAGATCGATAACACATAAACCGTTGTTCTTTTTATCGAATAATACGTTGTTTATTTTGGTATCGTGATGTATTACCCTTAATGGTATTTCATTGTTAGCAACGATATTGATATAGGTATCAACAATTCCTTTGTGTTCTGTAATAAAGATAATGCTGTCTTTAGCTTTTTCCAATCTTTCTTCAGAAGCGTTTTTGCAGGCCATCTGGAACTGACTATATCTTAATTTTAAGTTATGGAAATCGGGGATCGTAATTCCTAATTGCGTAGCGTCAAACCCTGCAAGGATTTTGGAGAACTTACCAAATTGTTTTGCAGCCTCGTAAGCTTCTTCCTTATTGGTTAACGAATTAAGCGAGGTTGAACCCTCAATAAAGGGAAACAATCTAAAATAACCGTTAGAAGTGTCTAAAAGCGAGTGCCCATTTAAGTCGCTCACAGGTGAAACAAACAAATAGTTAGGATATTCGACATCTAAATATTGTTTAATCAATGAGATATTCCTGTCAATATCTTTAGGCATTTTAAATACCTCGTTATTTACTTTTTGTAATATATAGTTTTGGGTATCTGTAGTTACTTTCCAAGTATGGTTAATTAACCCATCGCCAAATAGTTTTACTGTAGCTTTATCAGAGTTGAGCCCATACAATGGTAAAATATTTTCGAACATGCGCTTAATAGAATTTTGATTGTTTACCCAAACCTAACTAATTCAGTTTATTAAACTGGTGTGCAAACGGTTGCGCAAAATTACTTAGTATCATTTACAACAAGAACTGACTCTACAACGACATTAAAGTAGGCTTGATCGGCCCCAGACTCGTTTTTAGGCTTGTTTATAAGGTCGATAAGAATATCGGCTGCTTTTTTCCCTTGTTTGTATGGGAATTGCTCAACAGAGGCTATAGGGGTATAGTCCATGTAGTTGATGATAGGCAGGTTTGCATAACTAACAAAATCAATTCCGTTTAAGTTAAGCGAACGGGTATATCTGATGGCAAAGAGTGCCACATAGTCGTTAAATGTTACTATAGCAGTAGGTTTTCTGCGGTGATTGAGCATGTTGTCCATCACTTCAATTGTTCCTGCTTCGGTTAGATCTGAGTTGATGATTAGCGTTGGATCAAATTTTAAACGATTTGATAGCATTGCTTTGATGTAACCTTCTTTTCTTTCGTGGCTGGCTACCAGTGTGTTAGGTCCGTTTATCATGCCGATGGTACGGTGGCCTTTTTTCAATAGAAAGTTGACTGCTTCGTATGTTCCGGTTTCTAAATTAGAGGCCACGTAATGTATGTCTTTAATAGGAGGGATACGGTCAAAAAATACTACGGGGATGTTTAATCTTTTAAATATCTCAAAATGCTCATAGGTACTTGTAGTTTTTGAAACAGAAACAAGCAACCCATCAACCCTTTGGGTTTTCATTTTTTCAACAAGAAGTTTTTCTCTTTCGGCATCGTCATGCGATTGAGCCAATAACACAGTATAGTTTCTTTTGTAAGCGATATCTTCTATGCCACTTATAGCTGTTGAAAAGAATGATTCTGATAGTTCGGGTAAAATAACTCCAATAATAAAGGATTTTCCGTGTAAAAATTGGATTGCTTTCTGGTTGGGCTCATAGTTGAGCTCTGAAGCAAGTTTTTTAACACGCATTTTTGTAGTTAATCCAATGCTTGAATGATCATTTAATGCTCTTGATACGGTTGATACCGAAATCTTGAGGATTTTAGCAATTTCTTTTATAGTTGTTGGTTTATCAGACATTAGGGCCAAATATTATAATAAACTTTGAATAACCTTACAATTTTAATAAAAAACTGTTTTATTAATTGATTTAGACCAATATACGCATAAATTCACGCAAACGTTTGCCTGTTAAATATTTAATATAACCACTGTTCAGTGATCGATTCATATGGCTAAAACAAGGGCTAAAAGCATAAAAATGTGTTTAATTTTTTAAAAAGGGTTAGAAATTAAGTGTTTTTGAGAAATCTGGTTCAATTAGATAGTCGCAGCCAGATATTTTTTATTGGTTCCTTTTAAAAAAGCCGATAATGACAAAATATCAAACGTTTGCGTGTTTTTTTCCTGTTTTTGATTTAGTGATTGATGATATAGTCTATACCTTGTGTCATGATTCTCCAAGCTAGTTAAGGGAGATAAAATAAATTAGCTAACCAAAACGTAGAAAAGAACTAAATAAATTATGAACAGAAGAGAATTTGTTAGAAACTCGGGGCTAACTGCAGCAGCTGTTACTATTTTGCCAGAGAACCCATTGTTTGCCAGTTCAAAGGCCGACAAGGTTAAAATAGCAATAATTGGTGTGGGCTTACGTGGTCAAAATCACCTTGATTTACTATTAAAGAGAGATGATGTAGATTTAGTAGCCATTTGCGATGTGGAGCCAAGAATGCTTGCTACAGCTAAGGCAATGATTGCAAAGAGTGGAAAACCAATGCCTAAGATTTTTACAGGTGATGACAATGCCTGGAAGAAAATGTTAGAAACTAAAGGACTGCAGTCGGTATTAATTGCTACTCCATGGGAATTACATAAGGAAATGATTATCACTTCTATTGAAGCGGGTATTAAGTATGTAGCTACTGAGGTTATTTTAGGAATAACATTACAAGATCATTGGGATGTAGTTCATGTTGCTGAAAAAAACAATGCTCATGTAATGATGCTCGAAAACGTATGTTACAGAAGAGATGTTCTTGCAGCATTAAATATGGTTAGACAGGGCTTGTTTGGTGAGATTCTTCATCTTCAGGGTGGTTATCAGCATGATTTACGTGAGGTTAAGTTCAATGATGGGGTAAAACCTTATGGTGGTGGTGTTGAGTTTAATGAGAAAGGTTTCTCTGAAGCAAAATGGAGAACAAATCACTCTGTACATAGAAACGGAGATTTATACCCAACTCATGGTATTGGCCCAATTGCCAATTACATTGATATAAACCGTGGAAACAGATTTTTGAAACTTAACTCTTTTGCTACCAAGTCAAGAGGTTTGCATAATTATATTGTAGAAAAGGGTGGGGCTGACCATCCGAATGCGAAAGTAAATTTCCGTTTAGGTGATATTGTTACCACTACTATTGACTGTGCTAACGGCGAAACTTTAATTCTGCAGCACGATACTAACCTGCCAAGGCCATATTCATTGGGCTTTAGGGTTCAGGGTACTAAAGGCTTATGGATGGATGTAAACAAAGGTGTTTATGTTGAGGGGGTAAGTAAACCTCACCAATGGGATCCGGCAGATCAATGGTTAGATAAATATGATCATCCACTTTGGAAAAAATATGGAAATGATGCGCAAGGTGCAGGACATGGTGGTATGGATTTCTTTGTAATCCATGCTTTTATTGAGTCTATTAAACGCAATACAGCTACTCCATTAGATGTTTATGATGCAGCAGCCTGGAGCGCAATTACGCCTTTAAGTGAACAATCTATAGAGCTTGGAAACGAAACTGTAGACTTCCCTGATTTTACAAGTGGCAAATGGATGCATAGAAAGCGTGTTTTTGCTTTAAATGATGAATATTAATTTTAGTTAGAATCAATAAATAGTTAGTGTTGGGAGCCTCTATAAGCAATTATAGGGGCTTTTTTTATTTTGAATATTTCAAAAATGAGTTTTGTTAACATTAACTTAACATTGAAAACTCATCTTTGTATATGTTTTTAAATATTCTGGCTTTAGCCTTTCTAATCTTAGCTTTAATTGCAGCATTTAAAATGGATACTCCGCTACAGGGCGTATTGTTTATGGTAGCAATTGCTGCAGTTTGTGGTCTTTTGTATTTATTTATTTTATTTCCCGGATTTTCTGGTTTAGCAGTTGCTGTAATGTTGGCAGCTTTTATTTTCAGACAAAACAAAAGATAATTAGCTATCTGTTTAGTTATCAGTTTGTTTTATTTGCTTTAAGCGTTTTAGCAAGTGTTTTTTGCGTATAATGCTGTACCCAACGATTTCAGCAGAGGAAATGTAACTCCATTAATTTATAAAATTTAATAACGAAAAATCTGGTCGAATAAATATTATAAAAATATTATATTAATATCATAATATTTTATTTAATAATTCTTAAATTTATTTCAATTAAAACTAGGGGGCGTTTTTAAAATTATTGATTATGAAAACATTAGGGGAGAAATTTAGAATTTTACGTCAGAAAAAGGGAGTCAACCAAAAAGCGATGGCCGACTTGTTAGAGATATCTATTCCGGCGTATTCAAAGCTTGAAACAAGTATCACAGATCCGAACTTCAGCAGGATTAATCAGATAGCTGAAGTACACAATTTAACTTTAAGGGAGTTACTTGATGTTGGAGAGGAAGGGATTAATGAGCAAACGCAGTTGATAAAGCAGTTAAAAGAAAAGGTGAGCGAGCTTGAAAATGCAGTAATTAGGTTACAAAGTAAACTAATTGACTTGTATGACAAGGATGAACAAAAGAAATAAATCAACTAATAATATCTTTAAACTTGTAAACAAGGATATTGCTATCCTTTGTTTACAAGTTTTAGTAATGCAACGCACCGTTCGGTAAGCCAGCTAAAATCTGTTGCATCCTGAGGAGCTTGAAATAGCTTGGAACCAAACCCTAAAGCAGTAACCCCCGCATTTAACCAGCTATCAATATTTTCTTTATTTACATCAACACCGCCGGTTGGCATAAATTTTAAGCCAGGAAACAATGGTTTAATAGCCTTTAAGAAGCCTGGGCCAAGCGTGTCGCCAGGAAAAAGTTTAACTAATGAAGCGCCAAGTTCTTCTGCAAAATTAATCTCTGTAGGTGTCATACAACCAGGCACCCAAAGCAGCCCATTTGTAAACGCCAGTTTAGCTATGTCCTCTTTAACAATTGGACTAACTATGAAATCTGCACCGATGCTAATGTACTGATCGGCCTGGGCTACGGTTTTTATGGTGCCTATACCTAATTTAAGATCCGGAAAATGAGCATTTCTATATTGCAGCATGGCTTTGAAATTTTCAGGAGCATGCTCGCCTCTGTTGGTAAACTCAAAAACCCTGATGCCTCCGGCATAGCTGGCTTTAAGCACATTTATGCAGGTGTCTTTATCTTCATGATAATATACCGGGATAACAGGGTATTTGCCGATAATTTCTAATGTATTGGTTATTGCATTCATTTTTAATGTTTTTTAAAGAGTTCCATCACCAAAATCTCCTTTAACAAAGAGCTTTTGATAACCAGCGTTTGTTGCCTTGTTGATGATTTCCTGTCCACCTTCATTGTTGGTTAGGCCATATATGAGCCCGGCCATAAAAGCATCTCCACTTCCAATTCTATCTACAACCTCATTAGTTTCGCGGATTGGAGAAATGTAGTTGCTTTCTGGCGTATGATAGGTTCCGTAAAATAGGTTATGTTGTGGATTATCCATAAAACGGAAGGTATTGGCGATGTGTTTGCACTGAGGTACTAGTTTGAAAATTTCTTTAGCTGATGCTTCTGAGTGGCTAAAGTATTCCTGAGCTGTGGTTTGGCGGTTTAGATTGTCGCTAACACTTGTACCCAGCATTTTATTGGCCGCCCAAATGTTACCCATTATTACATCGCAATACTGAATTAGTTCTGGCATTACGTCTATGGGTTGCTTGCCATAGTCCCAAAGTCTGTTTCTATAATTTAAATCGACCGAAATGGTTATGCCTTTTTTTCTTGCTGCAGCTAAGACTTCTTTACATACAGCAGCCGTATTTTCGTTTAAAGCAGGGGTAAGGGCAGTCCAGTGAAACCAGGTATATCCATCTAATACCTTTTCCCAGTCTATCACCCCAGGTTTAATTGAGCTGAATGAAGAGAATTTTCTGTCGTACACCACCTGGCCGCTGGTTAGTCCATTGGCTGATAGTAAAAAGTACAGACCCAGTCTATTACCTTCCAGGATGGTTTTAGAAGTATCAACTCCTAATTCCGAAAGGTATTGCAAAGCATTTGTTGTTAACGCATTGTCTGGCGCACAAGTTAAATAAGAGACCGGTAATTTCCATTGACCTAAGGATGCCGAAACATTTGCTTCGGAGCCTCCGGGAAATAAAGCAACGGTATGATTTTTAGAAATAAATTGATCTTCTGTGGAACTGAACCTTAAAAGTAGTTCGCCAAATACCAATATGTTTTCTTTATTCTGCATAGTTTTAGTTGTTCAATATACAATTATACAGGTTAACCAGTTAAAAATATCAGGGTGGTTAATATATAAAAACGCAAACGATTTCGTGAATTTTAATCTTTGCTTTGAGTGGATGCTCTTGCTTTAATGTAGGTTTCGAGCATTACAGTTTCATATTCAGGATCCTGATCTTTACTTTCTATTAGGGAGATTAGTTTTTTTGCAGCTAACTGCCCCATTTCAAAAGCAGGCTGATGTACTGTGCTTAAAGCCGGGCTTAGCGCTTCGGCAAGATCTGTATTGGTAAATCCAATTAAGGCAATATCATTAGGAATGTGATAACCTAGTTTGTTGAGCAGGGTAAGGCATCTGGTGCTGATCTGATCTGTAGCGGTAAAAATAGCATCTGGCTTATCAGGTAAGTTCATAAAATATAGTATGGCCTCTTCAAGATCTGAATTTAGCTTTTGAGTATCGGAATAATCGCAAGACCTTAGTAATTCTGGTCGGTAGGCAATGCCGCTATCTTTTAATGCTTGTTTATAGCCATTTAAGCGTTCGGTAGCTATACTTAAGGTAGTATTGGTATTTAAATGGGCGATATTTTTGTAACCACTCTTTATAAGATGCATTGTGGCATCATAGGCACCTTGAAAATTATCTGCCCCAACTTTATGTGTATTTATCTGATCGCTAAGCCTATCAAAAAGAACAATGGGTAAACCGGCTTCCTGCAAGGAACGTAAGTAACTAAAATCAACCGTTTCGCAAGCAGGGGAGATTAATATACCATCGACCCCTCCGGAGTATAGTAATTCAATACATGCAGCTTCTTGCTTTTCAGATTCCTTGCTCTGCATGATAATGATCTGATAAGAATTATCTGAGCTAACGGTATCAATACCATCCAGCATCTGTGCAATTACATTGTTATCTAATGAACATACTACTACACCAATAGATCTGCTTTTTCCTTCCTTAAGCCCTTTAGCTAAACGATTTGGGGAATAGTGATGCTTTTGAGCATATTCCAATACCTTTTGTTTGGTATCTATACTAATCTCATAACTGTCGTTTAATGACTTAGATATTGTAGAAATAGATAAATTGAGCGCTTTTGCAATGTCTTTTAAGGTAACGCTATTGTTCATGCTGATCTCTATTTGGTGCAAGGGCGAATTTGCAATTATTATAGTTCAATAAGGTAAAGATACTTTTTTTTATTTTTTTTAAGCCCTTAATTCGTATTTGACAAATGGATTACACTTATAATAATAACTGTTTATACATTTGCTTAACGGTGTTAAATTATTTACACACCAATATAAATAATACGATGGGAAGTAAAGAGCGCATAGCAAGACTAAAAGAGGAGACACGACTCAATATCCTTGATGCTGCCTTAGACATAGTGAAGGATGAGGGATGGCAGGCTTTAAGTATGAGAAAGATTGCAGATAAGATTGAGTACACTGCCCCAATTATTTATGAATACTTTGCTAACAAAGAAGGAATATTACTTGAACTGACCCGTAAAGGATACATTATCCTGGCAGGAGAGGTTAGAACAGCAAGAGATAAATACGATACGCCGGAGAGTCAGTTAGAAGGAATGTGGGTTGCGTACTGGAATTTTGCATTCAAGTATAAAGAGCTTTACCAGCTGATGTATGGTGTAGATATGAACTGTTGTGAGCTGAAGAAAAAGATGCCGGAGGCAGAACTTTCTGATGATCTGATCTATGATGTAATAGAAAAGGTAATCACATTAAAGAATCCGTCTGAGGATTTTGTTTGCAGAAAGTTCTATACTTTCTGGTCTATTATTCACGGTTTAATTTCTATTAACCTTGTAAACAAGGGCCGTGATGCAGAGATGAATCAGCGTATTCTAAAGGATGCCATCAGAGGAATCATAAAATATATAAACGAATAATACCCAATACCAATAAACTCAAAGGCTAAAAAGCCTTAATTTTTTAACAATTACTTAACGCTGTTAAACGGCTTACATCCGTTATACAAAAAACCTTTTAATCTATCATGTTATGAAATACTACCTCCCTAATTCACAATTATTTAACACTGTTAAACAATCTTACGTTATGAAATCAATACTTATATTTTCCGCTATGTTTTTATTGGCTTGTTCCAATAAAGCACCTCAGGCAGTAGCACCTGCGCCGCCTGCTTTACCTGTTGCCAGTGTTGTTTCTGGCACTGAAACAACTTACCAGGAGTACCCTGCATCTATCGAAGGATCTGTTAATGTTGAAGTTAGACCACAAGTTAGTGGTACCTTAGAAAAAGTATATGTTGACGAAGGTGCTTTTGTAAAAGCTGGTCAGCCTATCTTTAAAATAAACGAACAGCCATACAGAGCCTCATTAAACAATGCCCTTGCAGCTCAGCATTCGGCTGAAGCAAGTTTAATAAATGCCCAGTTAGAAGTTGAGCGTTTAACACCGTTAGTACAAAACAAAGTAATCTCTGATTTTCAATTGAAATCTGCTAAGGCTACTGCACTTGTTGCAAAAGCGAACATTGAACAGGCAAAAGCAAATGTTTCGACTGCTTCAATAAACTTAGGATATACCTTAATTAAGGCACCTGTTAGCGGTTATATTGGCAGATTAGTTAAAAAACAAGGAAGTCTTGTTGGTCCTACAGATGTAGATGCCTTAACTCAATTATCGGACGTGCATGATGTTCATGTTTATTTCGCCCTTGGCGAAAAAGACTTTGTAAACTTCAAAGATCAATATCCTGGTCAGACCTTAAGTGATAAACTTAAACAACTTCCTGCAGTAGCATTAATATTAGCTGATGATAGCGAATATGGTACAAAAGGAAGAGTTGACGTGATTGACGGCCAGTTTGATAAAAACACTGGAGCAATTACTGTTAGAGCGAAGTTTGCTAACCCTCAGGGCTTATTAAGATCAGGAAATACAGGTAGAATTCGCCTGAGCCTGCAACATACTAATACGCTTGTAGTTCCTCAATCGGCAACTATCGAGGTGCAGGATAAAATCTTTGTGTACGCCCTTGCTGATAGCAATAAGGTTAAAAAACAAGCCATCAGCGTAATCGGTAAAACAGGTACTAACTATCTGGTAAAAGACGGAGTTAAAGCCGGCGATCAGATTGTGTTAAGTGGACTTGATCGTTTACAAGAAGGTGCAGTGATTGCACCACAAAAAGCAACAGATAAAGTTGCTAAAAACTAATTACCCAATTAAACATTAACTGTCATGTTCAAAATTTTTATACAAAGGCCCGTATTAGCTACAGTAATCTCCATATTATTGGTGATACTGGGTGTGCTAAGCCTTACCAAATTGCCGTTACAGCAGTTTCCAGACATTGCGCCACCATCCGTACTGGTAACTGCTAACTATCCTGGCGCCAATGCCGAAACCGTATTGCGTTCGGTTGCACCATCGCTTGAAGAGTCTATCAACGGCGTCGAAAATATGAGCTACATGAGCTCAACAGCTAGTAATGATGGTACATTGGCTATCACTGTTTACTTTAAGCTTGGAACGGATCCCGATCAGGCTGCCGTAAACGTACAAAATCGTGTGGCACAGGCTACCAGTCAGCTGCCAACAGAGGTTGTACAACAAGGTATCATTACTGCCAAACAACAAAATAGCTTTATCATGGCTATCGGTATGTATACCGAAGACGAATCTAAATACGATCAGACATTCGTAGCCAACTATGCACAAATCAATATTATTCCTGAAATCAAAAGGATTCCAGGTGTTGGTTCGGCAAGTATATTTGGCGGGGTAAAAGATTACTCTATGCGTATCTGGCTTAATCCTACTCAAATGGCCACTTACCATATTACCCCTAATGAGGTAATGGCTGCTATACAAGATAAAAGTTTGGAAGCAGCACCAGGTCGTTTTGGTGAAAGAAGTAATGAGGTTTTTGAGTATGTTATTAAATATAAAGGCAAGCTTACAAAACCTGAG
>NZ_CAMLHF010000080.1 GCF_946479715.1 uncultured Pedobacter sp.
TGGCATTGTATAGCTTATTATCTTCTAATATTGGCATACTTCCCGAAATGATATTTACATTGTATGAAACCGCATATTCCTGAATTTTTATAACGATCTCTTCAGTAAGTTCTGCAAGTTTACGCATCGCCTCCATTTCTGGCAAGTGATTATAAGGCTGCAAAAGTGGAGTATTAAAAAACTCCGGGAACATGATAAAATCGGATTTGTAACCGCTCACAGCATCTACAAAAAATTCTACCTGCTCATAAAAAGCATCCATGGTAGGGAAAAGACGCATTTGCCATTGAACCAAACCTATACGAATGGTTTTTGCGGATCTTGCCGAAGCATCAACTCCCTGATAATAAATATTATTCCATTCAATTAGCGTTGCAAATTCTTTAGATTCATGATCGCCGGGAAGGTAGTTTTTTAATACCTTTCTTACGTGAAAGTCATTAGATAATTGAAAGGTAAGTGTTGAATCGTATAATTCCTTAGCTTTTACTTTATCGATATACTGTCTTGGGCTTAATGTATCGGCATGTTCATGATAGCCCGGTATGCGGCCGCCGGCAATGATACTCTTTAAATTTAAGCTTTCACAAAGTTCCTTTCTGGCTTCATAAAGCCTGCGACCTAAACGCAGACCACGATATTCAGGCGAAACAAAGATCTCTATTCCGTATAAGGTATCGCCATTTGGATCATGAGTAGAAAATGTATACCTACCGGTTATCATTTGATAGGTGTGTTTATCCCCATACTCATCATAGTCCACTATAATAGATAATGAACAGGCCACTACTTTCTCGTCTACAGCAATACACAACTGGCCCTCAGGAAATAATTTTAATAGTTTAGCGATGGTTTGCTTGCTCCAGATCTGTCCTCCCAGGGTATCATATGCCTGCTCCATAGATTCCTTAAGATCATTATAATCTTCAAGCGTCAATTTTCTAATTTCAATATTCATGAGTACGTGTTGTTATACTTGCTAGTGCACATAAATAGTGCCTGAAATTGTATTGTGAAACAGAATTACCCACCCTGCAAAACCATATTCCAAGAACTTCTTACTATATTTAGCAAGGTGTGATAGACTGAGTTTGAACCAGCCTACTTACACAAAAATCATTCAACCAAAAGATAAAATGTTAAAAATTAAAACATTAAGACTGATGTTTACTTTTTACATGAGCTTTTTCGTTACGGCTTTTGTATTAACTTTGGTGTCGGCATACATGCTATCTAAACTTGGTTCAGAAGCTTTCACTTTAATATTTTGGTTTAAAATGATTAGCTATGGTATAATTGTTTATTATATAAATAACTACAAGAAGAAGGAATTTTATTATTATCAAAATCTAGGAATAGCTAAGCTTACTTTATGGCTGGGTACCTTAACCTTCGACTTCCTGTTATTTGTTGCCTTTTTAATTTATGCTGCTAAATGATCCATAAACTTGAAGCCGATAGCATATTCCTTGAATTTGGTTCAAGAAGGATCTTATCTGATATTTATTTAAAGTGTGAAACCGGCAAAATAACTGGTTTGCTTGGTAGAAATGGAAACGGCAAGACATGTTTAATGAACATTATCTACGGCAACCTAAATGCTAATAGTAAATCCATTCGCTTTGACGATTTAACAGTTCAGGCTGCCTATAAGAGGCCTGATTTACTACTGTATCTTCCTCAGTTTAATTTCATACCACAAACGTTAACTTTAAAAAGAGTATTTGCCGATTTTGATCTGGACTTTTTTGAATTCGAAAACCGCTTCCCGGATTTTAAATCAAGTTATAAAAGCTCCTTAAAAAGTTTATCTGGTGGCAACCGAAGACTAGTTGAAGTGTATATTGTACTAAAGGCAAAATCTAAATTCGCCATGTTGGATGAGCCTTTTTCACACCTTAGCCCAATAATGATTGAAGCTATCATGGAGCTAATGAACGAGGAAAAGAAAAATAAAGGATTACTGGTTACAGATCATATGTTCAGAAACATAATTGAGATCAGTGATAATCTTTATGTTTTAACAGGAGGAAAAACCCATCTGACAAAGGCTGTTGAGGAACTTGAGTTTTTGGGATATGCAAAGGTTTAGCACTTCTTGCTATTGATATACCATATCAAGCTTAGAAATCGAATTTTACTCTTGCCCGTATTCCCCATTCAGAAACCATAGGATTATCAAGATAAGTGAAGCGTTTTACAAGATCAACCCTAAGTAGTTTAAAGATATTTCCGACACCTACGCTACCCTCAATATAAGGATCTCTGCTTAATGAGTTTGTGATAGGTACTCCATCCTGATTAAGCACAAACTGCATTGCGCTATTATTTACCGCCGGGTTGTTTTCATTGCGCAAACCACCATATAGTGCCTTAAATGACATCACCTCTCTAAGCTTCAGTTTTTTTAACAACGGCACCTTATTAAAAAAGAAACCATTAAAGTTTTGATCTATGTTTATACTTGCATAATGATCACTAACAAACTCCAAAAAGTTCATTAGGTTGTACGATTGCAATTGATAAGCATAAGTTTGATTCGCTCTGTGAATAGATAACAGTGGAAAAGGCACTTTACCTAAAATATAAGCACCTTCGAGTGTTACATCAGTATATCCAAGTTGAGATAGGTAAAAACGCTTATCAACACTTCCCATAAAGTTATGATAGTTATATTCACCTCCTAATACTCCCTTTATGCCTGCAGTATATCTGAAATTAAAAACAGGATATTTGTCGACAAGCGGGGTGCGGTACACTTTACCCTGATAAAACTTTTCGTGGGGTGCGTACCTTAACTGAAGTGAAATTTCTGACGTACTGATCGAGTTACTCTTAATTAAATTATTGTCTCTCGAACTTGCGAAATACAAAGATCCAGCCGGAGTTTGATTCCATTTACGTAGACCAAGGCTATAAGAGAAGTGATTTTCAAACTCATGCACATAATCTAATCTGTAAAAATCATTGTACAGCATCATATCATTCTCTCCCCTTTTAAAGGATAACAAGAAATTATCTTCTTGTACAAACTGTAATTCCTGACCGGGTATTTTTGTATCTCTCTGGAAACTTGCCCTTAAATAGTTTTGGGGAAAAGCATAAATAGATTTATTGTTTAACGAATAGGTTCCGCTTAAGAAATACTTCCATTTAGTATCATTAAAACCATAAGCCGCATATGTCTCAAAGTAATAACGTTTGCTAAGTGCCGGAGTAGTTCTTCCCCCTAAACGCAAACGAAAACCTTCAACACTGTTAAAACTATAAAAAGTATTTACGGGACCCATTTCAAAAGGTCCAAAATCTTTATAACCAGCAAAGAAAAGCGTAACTACATCCATGGTTCTTTTGAAAGAGGGAATGGTTTGCAGCGTATCTAGATTACTGTAGACTTTTAAATTTGTAGCACTAAGCGCTTCCGGGCGATTATCGGCCCAAAATTCTTCTGACCTCTTAGTTGCATCAGCTACAACTACAGGTACTGCTGATCCGTAATATGTAGTATCAGGAAGTGGCTTATTGATCTGATAATCTTTAAAATTCACTGTTCTTTCGCCAGTAAACCCTGTTCCGCCTTTTTTACTTAAACCAAAATCAACAATCAGATTACTTTTACTCAGGTGATAACGCTTATCTGGATTTTGTTCAAAATCTAGCTTAGCTTCTAAGGCCCTAACGAAATTCAAATTGATGTCTTTATTTACAGTTAGGTATGCATTCTGAACAGCATAATTCCCATCTAGCGTAATGTACAACTTACCTTCAAACAAAAGGTCAGTATTGTTTCTTGGCATAAATGAAAGCTCAACCAGCTTTGGGTTATGATTTTGAATGGTATCTGTAATGAAAAACTTATAGAATGTAGGTGCACCATCGGCAATCGGACTTAACAACTGATTACTTACTACCGAAATATTGTTATCATAGATATCTATATCCTGATACATTCTATCGAAATAAGTGGTTAAACCCTGGTTATCGATAAAACGTTCATCAAAGTTAACACGCTTATCAGCTACTATAATGGTTTTAAGTTTTTCGGGACTTTTACGGAAGTAATTGTTCGAAAGCTTCTCTTGTTGAAATACAGGAAGCATGGTTTTACCACCTATTTTAGTAGAGTCTTGCTCCTGGAACAAAAATTTATAATTACGGAATATCCTTTTGTTTTTAAACTTATCAGAAAGGTTACTCATAGAAAACATCATTCTTTCGTATTTCTTGTACTCAACGAAATCGTAATGATCCATACGGTTTTTAGGTTTATTAGCTATGACATTTCTGATAAGCGCAACCGCAGGGTTATCCTTATTCTTATATTTTGGCTTTTTACCTGCAGTAATTACTACTTCATCCATTTGAGTAGTTTCACTCTGAAGTTGTACATCTATTGTCTGCGTTTTGCCTGGAATAATTGTTTTTATAACCGATTTGTAGCCTACATAACTAAATTTAACCTGTGTGTGGTCCTCACTAATAGTAATACTGTATTGACCGTCTGCATCTGTCCTGCCACCCTTTTCCGTTCCCGTAATTAGAAATGAAACATATGGTAAAGTTTCTTTGGTTGTAGCATCTGTTACTGTCCCGTTAACCACTGTTTGCTGAGCCTTTGAAGTAAAAGCAAATGCTATCAGTAAAATAACAGTTCCTATATATTTAAAATATTGATGTTTCATTATGTATTTCATTTACCTTGATCCCGCCAATGCAATGGTATTAACCGGACATACTTATTCAGGATGTCGGCAAAGGTACATCTCAACTTTTGAATATTATACTAAAATAGTCAGGATAAAGTCTTCAACCAGATGTTATGACATCAAGATGAAAAAGCAAAAAAATTAAGCCTGTAAATAGCTGATTAACTGAGCTGAATAACAAAATCTGTTTGTCCTGGTTGTAGGGTTTTTAATGAAAACAAAAAACCATGATTTAGTAATATCTCTCTGACCAGGGTGAGTCCGATACCCTGCCCATCTTTTTTGGTACTAAAAAACGGACTAAAGAGCTGTTCGCTTAAGTCCTCCGATATCCCCCTGCCATTATCAGTAATTGAAAGTTTCTTTAATTTAGCGTCTAGATCAAACCTCACAACACCCTCTTGTTCAATAGCTTCTATCGAATTCTTAACAATATTAATCAGTGCTTGTTCCATTTGCTGTGAATCAGCTGAGATATAAAAGGGAGTATTTGGCAAATCAAACTCAAAACTAACACCATTTTCTTTTGCTTTGATAAGCATAAAATCTGAAACTGAATAAATTAAAGCAGTAAGATCAACCTGAAGTTTGTTTACAGGTGTCAGTTTTACCAAATCTGCAAAATTTCTCATGAACAGATTCAGGTTCTGATTTCTTACAACGGCTACATACATCGCATTCTTTAAACTCGATTTATCTGCCGAGGTCCAAATATCATCGGTATCCAAAGCCATATTAATAATAGAATTTACCGGTCCTACTGTATTATTCACTTCGTGGGCCATCATCCTGATCACTTTACCATAGGCATTCTTTTCTGCTTCAAAAATCTCCGCAGTTACCTCTTCAATCATTACAAACATTCTTGGAAAGCCCCTATCTATAAAATGAGATTTCTGAATCTTATAGGTATTTAAACTACCGATTCTCATCGTTTTAGACTCACCCGCCTTAAGCGGTTCAAATTGAGTTAAAAGTAGCTCAGGGCTTGTTCCCAGTATTTCTTCTGCTTTTGGATTAATCTGCTTTATATGATTATCGTAATCGAGTATAACAATACCCGTGGGTGATGTATGGATCAGTTTTTCCAGAAAAAAATGTTGTGCTTCCTGTTTTGTCCTTTCTTCTCTTAATGCATCCATCATTTGGTTATATACATCTATAAGCTCATCGGTTTCTTTCTTTCCTGTTGGCAAAAACTTAATATTAAAATCGCGATCATTGATGGCACTAATCCCTTCCCTAAGATAATTTAAAGGCTCAACAAGCTGTTTATAAAGCCCTATCGATATCACCACCGAAACAATAACTAAAACCTCAGAAACAATAAAAATTATCTTATTCTTCTCCAGGATAAGATAGCTAAGTCCTAAAAAGACAAGATGAAGAACAACAATAAAGAGGATATACTTAGTCTTTAACTTCATTCAGTTTAATCTTCGGCTTCATTAAATGGAATCTGATACTTCTCAAGTCTACGGTATAGTGAATTTCTTGTTATCCCAAGAGATGCAGCAGCTTTCGTAATCTTATTTTGGTGAAAGCTCATTGCTCTTTTGACCATTTCAATTTCCATCTGTTCAAGAGTAATACTACCTACACCAGGCATTTGTACACTCATCTTTTTTGAAGGGGACAGGTCTAACTGCGCTTTAAAATCATCTATACCAAGTTCATTATTTTTGCTTACTAAAATAGTCCGCTCTACCAGATTTTTCAGTTGTCTTATATTGCCAGGCAACTCCAATTGCTGAAGCCATTTCATTGCACTGACTGATATTGATAATAATGGCCTATTGTAGATTTCTTTAAGATTATTAATAAAGAAATCAACCAATAAAGGAATATCATCTGATCGTTCACGTAAAGGCGGTAAATTAATGGTGATCAGGTTGATGCGATACAACAAGTCTTCTCTGAAAGTGCCCGCACCGACCATTTCATTTAAATTTTTATTAGTTGCACACACCACCCTGACATCCACTACTTTACTTCGGCTGCTACCCAACACTTCGTATGTCCTGTCTTGTAAGACCCTCAATAGCTTGACCTGACTTCCAGCCTCCAGCTCTCCTATTTCATCTAAAAAGATAGTTCCTTTGTTAGACATTTCAAACCGACCTGTCCTATCGAAGCGTGCATCGGTAAATGCTCCGCGAACATGACCAAACATTTCACTTTCAAACAACGATGAGGATATTCCCCCAAGGTTAACCTTCACAAAAGGCTTATTCCGACGTGAACTATTCTCATGTATGGCTTCTGCGATCAGCTCTTTTCCTGTACCACTTTCTCCAAGAATAAGCACCGATGCATCCGTTGGTGCAATCTGCCCTATGGTTTCAAGTATAGCAAGCATCTGAGGATCTTCGGCAATAATTTGTTTAAAGTTATATTGCTTATCTAGTTGTTTACGACTACTATTCTTTGTTTTAGCAGTATTTAACTCAAGTAATGTTTTAACTGACTGCAAAACGTGCTCATTGTTCCATGGCTTATTTATAAAATCATTTGCGCCAAGTTTCATACCCTGAACAGCTAATTGAATACTCGCCCATCCTGTAATCAGGATCACAGGTACACCAGCATCAATTTTCCTGATGCTGCTAAGTAATTCCATCCCTTCCTCTCCAGTGGTATCAATTGAAAAGTTAAGATCAAGAAGAATCAGTTCTGGAATTTGCTCTTTGATGATATTTAAAGCCTCTATGGCACTATCTGCCGACTTAACCTTGTTACCTGCATTTTCAAGTAATAAAGTTAAAGAAGTTCTTACAGCAATATCGTCATCTACAATCAGTATCATATACAAAGTTAATATAGTTATTATTCTTCATGCAATGCAATAGCAGGATGTATGGCAGCTGCCTGTTTTCCAGGATATAAAGAACAAAAGATCACCAGTAAATAAATAAAAACAATAGACAACAACAAAGCAATGATATAAACGCTGGCTGCAACATTAAAAACATTTAACAAGGGGAACTGTAAAGCAAAAAAAGAACCCAAAATAATAGATAACGTTGCCAATAGCAACGACTCACTGACCAGTTGAAATGATACTGATGAGCCTGTTGCTCCAATAGCTCGGCGCAAACCGATCTCCCCCCTTCGTTGACTAATATTATACCACAGCACCCCGAACAATCCCAAAGCCACATTTATGATTAAAAACCCTGCGACAGTAATACAAATAATCATAGGGATAGTAGTATCAGAATTTTTAGATTCACGGGTATCTTCCATATGCTGGATCTCTGTATTTGAATTTTGGATTATTCTGGCAAGGAGTTTACTCAACCGACTTTCAAAAGCAGCATCAGCCTTTGGACCTACTTTAAGTAATATGTGTCCTACCCATCTAAAACTTCCAGTATCCAATCTTTTATAAAAGCTCTTACCTGCCGGCCAATAGTCCCCTTCAGCTTTCACATCTGCCGTAACACCAATAACCTTCCATTTTTCTTCTTCGTTATCTGCACCAACAATTTTACCTGCCGCAGGCTCATCTCCAAACATTGCTTGTTTTAAAGTTTGATTAATAACCACACTTTTTTGATTGATGTCTTCTTTATTGAACCACCGACCCTCCAGTAACTTCATACCTAATACCTTATTGTAATCATCTTCTACAACATAGTTATTTATTGGAGACATTTCTTTCCCTTTATAAGTAAATCCAGTTGTGGAATGGCTATTTGAATAAGGAAAATTAGCACTTGTAAAGCTTAACTCTTCTATTTCGGGTAATGCCTTTAAGCTACGCCTTACATTCTCGTAAAACATATTTAAGGAGTCAATATTATTGATTTTAACATTTCTGCTATAAGATACAGACCATACCCTCTCCGATTCGAAACCCTTGGGCAGCATATAATTCAAGTAATAAAAAGTTAATAGGGAGAATACGGCAAATATGACCAAAAAGGACACCAGTATTTCCGAAAGGAACAGGAAATTCTGCTTCCTTTTATTCCAGATCAATTTAAATAAATGTTTGAACATGATAATTTCTTTAAAATGGTTCTTATTGAGCTTTTAACGCATTAACTACATTTAACCTCGACATTCGCCAGGCCGGGTATACTCCTGAAAGCAAGCCGAAAAATAGGCAGATCAGAAATCCAAATAGTAGTACGGTAAAGTTCAACGACAAATTAAGGTTAGGTAGAATATCGGATTGATTAAATAGAAAAATGCACACAACAGAGAGAAAAATGCCTATAATACCCCCTAGAAGCGTTAAAATAACATTCTCTACAATGAACTGATAAACCAGTGTTTTAGAGGAAGCTCCAAAAGCCTTTCTCACTCCAATCTCCGATGAACGCTCCATTATCCTGGTAATATTAATATTTACCAGATTTATAGTAGGTAGCAACAGGAACAGCAAAATAAAAAGACTAACAATTGCGATCATCCTGGAAATACCCGCATTTTCATCATTCCCAAATAATTTTCTTGACATGCTTTCAAGCATGGTATCTGCATGAGCATAAAGTTTGTCATATTCCTTATCGTTAGTTGGAATTTTTGCGAGCATTTGCTGGTATTCTGCCCTCATTTTAGGAACATCTGCTTCAGATTTAGCAAGTAATACAGCGCCAAATCCTCCCTGAAAGCCCACGTCTTTATAGTTTCCCTTAGAAACAGTGTATGGCAAATACAAATCACCATAGAAATTGCGCATACTTCTAGGTAAATCCTTAACTACGCCAATGATCCTGTAACTGACGTTATCGGCCTCTATGTACTTTCCTACAACTGATTTAACATCACCGAAGTAATTTCTTTTATTGCTTTCTGAAATCACCCCTACTCTCTCCCCATTATCAATTTGTTGCTTGGTATAGGGTTTTCCCTCCAAAAATTGATATTCGGCAATTTCCCAATAATTAGCATCTGTATATTTGTATTCCATAACAACTTTTTTGTTGTTTACATAAGCATTCGCCTTGCCGGAGAAAGAGAAAATACCAATCTTTTCCGGAGTCTTTAATTTCGACACATAATGATCCAGGAAATAAAACGAAGCCGAGCTTCCATTATACCAGCCATTTTTAGAACTTACCAGAGCCACACCTGTGATATAAAGAGATCTGTTTCTCTTGTAGTCCGGATATGAAGGACTTAACATCTTATCAAAAAATGCAGTGGTTACCATCAATATGGTAAGCGTAAAGCTGATACCGAATAAACTGATAAAAGTGAAGAACTTTCTCCGTTTCAATACTGCTATGGCTATTTTAAAGTAATTTTTAAGCATAACTATAGGATTTATTGTACTTGAGAACCATCAAATAAACGTACCAGACGATGCGTTTTATGTGCCATATTTTCATCATGGGTTACCATCACTATGGTAGTACCATCATTCTTGTTCAGGCTAATCAGAATATCCATAATCTCATTCCCCATAGCACTATCAAGGTTACCTGTTGGCTCATCGGCCAGAATGATCTGGGGTCTGCCTACAATAGCCCTGGCAATGGCTACACGCTGACGCTGCCCTCCGCTAAGCTGGGTTGGGAAATGCTTGATTCTGTTGCTCAGTCCTACTTTTGCCAAAGCTTCGGTAGCCAATTCTCTTCGCTCTTTAGCAGATCCCGAACGATACAATAGTGGCAGTTCTACATTATCCAACACCTGTAGATCATTGATCAGGTGATAGCTCTGAAATATGAATCCAAGCTTTTGATTTCTGAATTTTGCCAGTTGCTGATCCGAGAATCTGGTGATATCCTGATCCGCAATTCTAATACTGCCTTTTGATGGTTCATCAAGCAAACCCATGATATTAAGAAGCGTACTTTTACCACATCCCGAAGGCCCCATTATGGATAAAAATTCTCCTTTAGCAATATCCAGGTTAATGCCATTTATGGCCAGTGTTTCAACCGTATCGGTGCGATACACCTTTTCAATATTTTGTAAACGTATCATAATGTATAATTAGTAATTAAGATTTATTTATAAGTTATTTTTTCATTCTTTTCGAAATCATATAGCGATAAGTACCTCAATTGGTAATAGGCTCCCCAAAAATCTCTTAACGAAGCCACATAATCTCTTTTGGCTCTATCACTTTCCTGAAAGGCTATGCTCAGATCTGTTATGCTCAAATTACCTAAAACATAGCGTTCACTTGCAATTTGATATTTTTCAGAGGCAATCCTATCGGCCTGAGCGGTTAACTCTAATTGCTCTTTCATCATGTTAAAAAGCGTAACCTGTGTTACTATCTGTTGCTTAAAGGTTTGCTTGTCCTGTTCTACCTCATAAATAGTAAATTGCTGATTCGCCTCTGCTGTTTTGGTTCTGGATTTAGATCTTCCCCAATCAAGAACCGGAATAGCCAATTGCAACTCAACAGATTGTTGACTTTTAGGTGAACGATAAACATCTAGTATTTTACTACCTGCACTAGAGAAGCCTAAATTAGCTTTTAGGGTAGCTATAAGCCCATTTTCTCCTTTAGCCTTAGCTACATCTCGCTTTGCTTCAGCAATACGTCTTACAAAGGCTATGGCATCAGAGCGGTTTTCAAATGCTTCTATTAAAACTCTTTCCGAAGTTACCTCAACACGTTTCACAGCCTCTGGCATCGTCAGTACAATCCTGTCATCACCTTCTATCCCGGCATAGCTTCTTAAGTTCAGCGTTGCAATTTCCATATCTCTTTTAGCTGTTCCCACGGCTTTCTTGGCATTTACTTGCTCAAGTTGTAATTGCAGAATCTCATTTTTAGAGATTTTTCCCAATTCAAACTTGGTATTGGCTATAGTTAAGATGTTACCGGTATTAGTATAATTAGTCTCTGCAATATGAAGGTTTACCTGAGCAAGTAACAGATCAAAGAAATAACCGGTAACGGTTACAGAAATCTGTTCCTGGGATTCTATATAAGCTTGTTTACTCTCATTGTATTTTAGTGGTGCTATTCTTTTATCCCATTTAAGGCTGTTAAACTGCAATAAAGGTTGTATGTACCCAATACCATAAGGAGTACCATTATACAACACATTGTCCCTATCAAAATCAGTAAAACGTTGCAACTGGGTGGTACCATAAATAGTACCACCTGTTGCGGCCAAACTCTGACTAAAATCGAGCGTTAGTGAAGAATTATCATTTCTTATTGGCTGAAAAGCTACTGTTCCATTTGGTTGAAGCACTTGAGAGTAAGTTTTATTGTATCCTGGTAAAATACCGCTTAAAGCTAATTGAGGTTGGTAATTAGACTTAAATGTCCGCCACTCCCAATACTTGGTTTCTTTAACTGTAATGGCTTGTTTTGCGGCTATTGAATTAGCTTTAGCTTTTTCAACTACCTCATTTAAAGTTAGTTTTAAAGTGTCGGCCGAATTTTTTAATTCTATACTATTGCCCAAAACATTAAAGCAATACATGATCATGAGGGTTGTGAAACTGATTTTCATACGCTTAGGATCAATTAGTAATTGAAATTTCTTTCGAATATGCATACTTGCTCATATCAGATGTGATCACGGTCTCCCCTGCCCTTATGCCGCTGATGATCTCTATGTAATCAAAATTGCTAAGTCCAGTTTTCACATTTCTTCGTACTGCTTTTCCGTTATTTAACACAAACACCTCTTGCTGATTTGAACCTTTAAAAGCTGCTCCATTGCTCACCCGAATCACCTTATTTCTTGTCTCAGTAATCAGAAAAACATCAACTTTCATGTTTGGCCTAAGCAGTTTATTATTCTTTTCGTCCAGTTGAACCTCAAATGAAACAATTGAGTTGCTTACCGCCGGAGAAACACTGGCAACAGATCCTCTAAGTTGTACATCGTTTATCCTGATAATAGCAGGCATATTACTGTGAAGCTGATCTAACATATTATCCGATATACTTCCTGCAACCTTATAACTGCTCAGGTTTGCAATTCTAGCCAATGATTCACCTTCTTTTATGCTTGCTCCGATATTTTTATTTACCCAGGTTACAACCCCTTCCCGTGTAGCAATCACATTTGCCAGGTCAAGCTTACGCTTTAGGGCTTGCTGATCGTTTTTTTGAATGGCTAAAGCAATTTCGGCCTCCCTGATCTCTATTTTCATGGTTTGCTGCTTGTTTTTAATTTCATTTTCAAGCTGCTGCTTTTCCAGTTCTGCTACTTTTAAATTTAACTGGGCCTGTTCAATATCTTCCTTAGTCCCTCCACCAGCTTTGTACAGTCTCTGGGCACTTGCTACCGCATCTTTAAAATTTGCAATGCGCAGTTGTTTAATGTTATTGTTGGAATTGATATCGTAAAACGTTTTCTCGAGATCAAGCTTTAGTTTTCTGATTTCGTTTTGTTTGGATTCAATTTGGAACTTGAGTTTATCAAAATCAGTTTCTGCAGATGATTTATCAAGCGTAAGAATAGATTGCCCGGCTTTTACCTTTGTACCTGCATCCATTAATACATTTCTTACGGCTGCATTTATAGGGCTGGTTAACACTTCTTCAAATTCAGGCAGTACCTCTCCCATCGCATTTATTGTATTCTCTATATCTCCCGTTTCGGCCACTGCTGTGGTAAATTCGGAAGTAGCTATCGAAGGTTTGATGTAAGCACGTAAAGTGAATATCCCCCCAACTATAATTCCCACTATTATGATTACAATTATTCTGGTTTTCCTCTTTCTTTTTACGGTAACTTCTTCTTCAATTGATTTGTCCATTGGTCGTTTGTTTCGATATAGCTTTACAACTCAAATACCAAACTTAAATACCTAATAAACAGACTATTATAAAAATATAGATCCATAAAAATGCCCGATATCAAACTAAACGTTCGATATCGGGCATTTTTATGTGATACTTGTTAAATCGTATTTAAAGAGCTTAAATAATTCTCAACTATAGGGACATCTGCTTCAGCCCAGTCTTGATCTAAAAGCTCAGATGAATTTAGCCATTGGTATGATTCATGCTCTCTTAATTCAATAGAACCTCCAATAACTTTACAAACAAAAGGGATCAGATTAATTGAAAATTCAACATAATGATGGATGTTGGCAGGCATTTCAAAAAGGATTTTAATATCCAGATTTAACTCCTCTTTTATTTCTCTTACAAGACATTCAGAGGGCGTTTCTCCTTCTTCAATTTTTCCTCCCGGAAATTCAATCTTCAATGGTAGTTTCATTGATGCACTGCGCTGAGTAACCAATACGCTGTTGGTATCATCCACTATTATGGCGCAAGTAACATTAATCATGATTGTTTTTTACCATTTCATTAATTCCATCACCCTGGTAAACTCCTTTTGCAGAGGAGCTTTAAGGTGTATTTCCTCATTGGTTACCGGATGTTTAAATATAAGTTCTGATGCATGCAATAACATCGTTGTCATTTCCCATTGCTCTTTAAATAGCTTATTTTGCTTATTGCACCCATGCTTGCGGTCGCCTATAATAGGATAGAAAATATGGGCAAAATGTTTTCTAAGCTGATGCATTCTACCTGTTGTTGGTGTAGCTTCTACTAAGGAATATCTTGAGGTGGTATGTTTACCGAAGGCAACATCCAGCTCTGCCCTCTTTAATGTTATAAAAGCAGTAAAAGCATCCTGAATGGTTCCATTTTCTTTTGCAAGAGGATAATCTATATCCTGGCTATCAGGCGCATACCCTCTAACAATTGCAAGATATTTCTTTTGTACCAAACCATTTTGAAACTGCTGATGCATTGCTATTTCAACATCTTTTTCAAAAGCAAATAATAGCAAACCACCTGTTTTCCTATCTAAGCGATGAACCGGACTAACATGTTTGTTTACCTGATCTCTTAAAAGCTGTAATGCAAATTCTTTTGCATCATTAGCAATTGACGAACGATGTACAAGTAAGCCGTGAGGTTTATTAATCGCAATTAAATGGTCATCCTGATAAACAATTTCTAGCATTTAAACTTTTTTTGGCGAAGATAACCTTTTAAACTTTCCTGTTCTATTTGGAAGTAACTTCTTCTACCTCTATTAGGTCCGGACCATTTTCAATAGGATAACCATCAACCTTTGTCCCTTTTAAGGTAACCTCCTTATCTACATAAGCATTTAAATCAACCTTACTGCTTCTTAATGCATAGGTTTTAGCGTCCACCGTTAAAATATGGGTACCATATTGGAATGTGGTCATTCCTAACTTTTCAATTTTACCGCTTAACTTAACTAAGCCTTTACTTCCTGCCTGTTTCGCTGTGTTACAGCTTACCATGGCAAATCCAATAAACAATAGGAATAATAATTTTTTCATAACCTTAAGACGTTAAAATTTTCAATTATGCTACAAATAACAATAATTAAAGATACTGAAATGTTGGAATGTAATTATTTACAGCTAGATTATTTATATATTTGAATCATATTAACATTAGTTACATATCTAAATAGGATTACCAAAAATCCAAACCTATAGCGGGAAGGCTATTTATTGCCTTTTTTCTTATTCTACAATCGTATCCTTAATAATATTTAGAAAGAATTATTCTTTTCACATTAGAATTCTAAAAATGACTAATCATATAAAAGTCGCCCTTATTGGCGCAACTGGTAAAGCTGGAAGCTATTTACTAAGTACACTATTAAATCAAGGTTATTCTGTTAAAGCATTAATCAGAAATCCATCATCTTACAATTACATGCATCCCAATCTGGAAATTGTAAAGGGAGATATAAAAGATTCAGAAACAGCGAATGAGCTTATTAAAAACTGTGGAGTTGTGATAAGTGCTCTTGGACAAGCAAAAGACGAACCTCTAATAGCTAGTATAGCGGCTCAAAACATCATAAAGGCTATGAATAAGCAGCAAATCACAAGATATATATTCTTAACCGGCCTGAATATAGATGTTCCGGGAGATAAGAAAAGTATGAAAACAATTCAGGCATCCACATGGATGAAAGAGACGTTTCCGGTATTTGTGGCCGACAAAGAAAAGGCTTTTGAAATAGTAAAAGCAAGTGTGTTAGATTGGACTATGGTGAGGTTACCATGGATTGAGCAGACGGAAGAAATAAGGAACCTGGCTGTAAACCTGGAAGATAGCCCTGGTGAAAAAATTAGCACAACAGATCTTGCTCATTTTCTCATAGATCAGATCGTAAAGACTGATTTTATCGGAAAAGCACCATTTGTGGCAAGCCTATAAAATTAAAAATATGAGGGTAAATATCTTTGCCCTCATATTTTTAAAATAGATTCAGTTGTCCGCCAGTTGGTGGTTTCGCATCTCCAAAAACTGTTTTACCACCGTATTTCCATGAGTCATTTCTCTCTTTTTCTATAAGCTCTTCAAAATTATCATTAGGAATAAAGTCCTTTTCAACTTTGAAAGATAGCTCACTCAGCTTTTGTATGGCATGAAGCTTATCGGCTTGATCGATCTTTGCTTTATAAACTGCTTTGCTTAGTACACTAATGGTTTCATCATAAACTTTTAAAGGTACCGGGAATGGATGCCCATCCTTACCTCCATGCGCAAATGAGAAACGGGCTGGATCAGTAAATCGAGAAGGTGTACCATAAATAACCTCACTTACTAATGCAAGTGATTGCAGGGTTCTAGGTCCCATTCCCTCAAGCAGCAGCAACTCTTCAAAATCGCGAGGATTCTTTTCATGACTTAGCCACAGCATCGCACCCAAACGTTTAAGATCTACATCTTTAGCCTTAACGTCATGATGCGCAGGCAAGACCAACTTACGCACCTCTCCTATCATTCGTTCAGGATGCTCTGCTGTCATTGATAACATTGCCTTACGGGAAGGTAATGCCTCTTTGGCTACAAGATTTAAAATTTGTCCCTGGTTTTCCCCACAAATCCCTGTATGAGGTTCATCTACAAAGGAATTTAGTGATGAAGAATGCCAATGATACCTGCGTGCAGTCGAACTTCCATCTCTCATTCCCTGTTGCACAACGGTCCACAACCCGTCCTTGTCTACAATAAAGTTATGCATATACAACTGAAACCCATCTTGTAAAGCTGTATTATCAACCTTGGCACTTAGCTTACTGCTACGCACTAAGTCATTGCCATTTAATCCGGTACGTTCTCCAAATTTAAGTAGCTCATCGGGAGTTTGTCTGGATTTTTTGCCCTTGCCTCCACAAATATATATGCCCAATTCTTTATACCGAGGATTAACCGAGGCTTTTAAAGCGCCCATAACTGAGGTAGTAATTCCAGAGGAATGCCAATCCATACCCATCACTGCACCTAAGCTTTGGAACCAAAAGGGGTCACTTAACCTCCGCAATACCTCAGCTGTACCATACTCGATAACTATTGCCTCTGTAATTGCCAATCCCAAACGCGACATACGTTCTGCCAGCCATTTAGGAACATATCCATAATGCAAAGGTAAATCAGTCGTCCCAGATCTTTTCATTACTAACAAAATTAGCAAAATATTACTAATAATTCAATTTAACATTTCTTAACATCTGCTTATTACAATCCACCTTATATTTGTGGTATAAATATTTGGTTAGTATTTATAGTTTAGGTTTAGTTGATAAATAAAAAAGCACCGATGGATTTCGGTGCTTTTTTATTTAATCAAATCCGTAAATTTGCAGGGTTATCTCCGCCCTCACCATTTATCAATGAGCACCAATAAATTAATAAACATACCACCTCTCCCTGCCGTACTATTGTCTATAATTAGCGTTCAAGCAGGGGCGGCAATAGCTAAAGGATTATTTCCTGCACTCGGGGCAACTGGTACTGCATCAGTGAGAATAGGTTTATCTGCAATTATTTTATTGGGAGCTTACAGACCAAATTTGAAACTGCTGACAGCAATACAATGGAAAGCTGTTATCCCTTATGGTGTATCGCTAGGCTTAATGAATGTTATTTTCTATATGGCCATAGAAAGAATCCCACTGGGTTTGGGCGTTACACTCGAATTTATTGGGCCTCTTTTGTTAGCCGTAAGGGGATCCAAGCGTTTATTAGATTTCTTTTGGGTATTATTAGCTGCAATAGGAATAGCTTTTATTGCACCCTGGAACCAAAAAGGTATCGATTTAATTGGTGCCTCACTTGCATTGTTAGCAGGAGGTTTTTGGGCAGGCTACATTCTTCTTGGTGGGCGAATAGCTAAAATTATGGATGGAGAACAAGCGGTGGCCATAGGTATGATTTTCGCTGCTATTGTAGTGGTTCCTTTCGGGTTTGGAAGTGGAGGTTTAGCGAATTTCACGCCAATTATGATGTTAAGCGGTGGCGCGCTGGCATTGTTATCAAGTGCTATTCCTTTTACTCTGGAAATTGGTGCCCTTAAGAAATTACCAGCGCGTACTTTTAGTATTTTAATGAGCCTTGAGCCAGCAGCCGCGGCATTATTCGGGATAGTATTTTTAAGTGAACACCTCACCGTATTCCAATGGCTAGCAGTAACCTTTGTAATCATGGCAAGCCTTGGTGCCACCCTAACTAAAGGCAAAAAGAACCTTTAGCTTGCCATTGGAATTCTATTCTTAGAAACCACCATAACAATAAGAGACCGTTGCTGCTCGTCGCGGAAATTGATCAGAAAATTCTTATTTCCGTTATTTTTGATCAAACTGGTTAACCTTGGAAACATAATCGCTAATGATTCTACCTGTTTTATATCATCGCTATCTACAATAAGAAACTGAGAAGAAGCATCATTCTTAATATGTTCTATATTCTGGTGAAAAGGGTGTAATGAATCCATAATATGATTAAGTTGAATTGATTTATAAACTGTTATTTAATATATAACGAGATTAATTGCTATTCCGCTACAATTAGTTCGAATTATATTAATTTAGTTTAGACAATTGCATCTTCAGATTATTACATTACTTTAAAAACTTATCTATAGCCAGATAAGTCATGGGATGATAGTTTGGCCTTGCTTTTTTGTAAATCTCTTTAGCCTTTTTTAAACCCTCCGGCGTTTTCATCATTTCTTTATACAAAGGAATGATATGCCACATTCTACCATTTTCTATTAAATAATCTTCTATTCTTTTATTGGCAGCTGTATAGTGATGGCGAATAGCCAGGGTATACCAAGCTAGTTGGATATCAGTATTGTTAGAGCCTGTAAAATTAAATAGACGATCTAAATCAGCCATTCGCTTCGCAGTCATTTCAGGTGACAACAGATTGATAAAAAATCTCTTCTCATTACTTGTAACGATTTCTTTAGTCAAAATGGGAGTATCTGTCAATTCATTTTTATTCCATGCGGATGCTATACCTTCAATTTTAGAGAATTTTCCTTCTTTGCTCCACAGATCTTTAGAATAAGCGATATTTGAAGGAATACCCGGTCCATAAACCCAATCATTTACTTTAATTTTCTTCTCAAGATCAGGGTTAGCTTTAATTAGATTCTCATTCAGATAAACTAGAAACTGTTCTGTAGAAACAGATTGAAAAGCATGACCATCAAAATAACCTCTTAAAAAAGCGTCAAATTTCTCTCTCCCCACTGCCTCTTCAATTGTCCGCAAAAAGAAATAGCCTTTTTCATAAGCAATATCATTAGTACCCTCGTCAGGATTTCTTCCTGTATAATCAGTCTTCAGATAAGTATCCTTACTGGTATCCCCCATCTCTTTTACAGCATCTTCTAAAGCCTTTTTCGCAAATTCCTCCTGCATCTCTGCTTCCTGTTTACCAAAAATCTCTTCATCTATCCTTCGTTCAAAGTAATTGGTAAAGCCTTCATTAAGCCAGAAATCATTCCATGTAGCATTTGTAACTAAATTACCGCTCCAGCTATGTGCCAATTCATGGCAGATTATACTTACCAAAGACCTATCGCCGGCGATAATTGTTGGGGTAATAAATGTCAGATTAGGATTTTCCATACCCCCAAATGGAAAACTCGGGGGCAATACAAGCAAATCATATCTTCCCCACCTGTATGGGCCATATAGCTTTTCAGCAGCATTTACCATTTTACCCATATCAGCAAATTCATATACCGCTTTTGCCAAAACCGATGGCTCGGCATACACTCCTGTCCGTTTATCTACTGCTTTAAATTCAATATCACCAACAGCTAGTGCCAATAAATATGAAGGAATAGGATGAACTTGCTTAAAATGATAAATACCTGCACTGTTTTTTACTTCAGGATTCTCCGCACTCATTAAAGCCAGTAAATCATTTGGAACTGAAACGGTTGCATTGTATGTAAACCTTATACCTGGACTGTCCTGACAAGGGATCCAGCTGCGTGCGGCAATACTTTCTGACTGTGTAAATAAATACGGACGTTTTTTGCCGGCTGTTTGGTGTGGGTTTAACCACTGCAAAGCACTTGCCTGTTTGTTGGTCGTGTAATAAATAGTTATCAGCTTTGTTTCAGGAGTAATAGCCACTTTTAGCGGCCTTCCTAAAAACTCCTTCTCCTCACCATAGGTAAATGTGGTCTCCTTTTCCTCAGCACCAAGCGTGATTTTTGAAATATTAAGCTGGCTATCATCAAAAATAATCTCATTTGATTTAGCCTTATTGTTTATTTTCCAAACTGCCTTTCCACTAATCTGTTGATTCTCAAAATTAACTTTTATGTCCAAATCCAGATGTTCAACTACAGCTATAGTTGGTTTTGAAAAAGAATGCGGATCTTCAACAAGCTGTGTGGCAGCTTCCTCTTTTTGTTTACAGGATAATATCATCAGAAATGGAATGAATAACATTAAATTCTTCATCAGAACAGTTTTTTTAAACATAATAACCAGTTAGTTTATTATTCAAATTACAATAGGTCGTTTGCTAGATTTGCCAGTTCACTACGTTCGCCCTTATCTAATGTAATGTGCGCGTATAGTGGATGGTTCTTTGCATTTTCTATCAGGTAAGACAAGCCATTACTCTCGGCATCAAGATAAGGTGTATCTATCTGATATATGTCGCCGGTAAATATGATCTTGGTATCTTCTCCTGCCCGCGAAATTATTGTTTTTATTTCATGCGGAGTTAAGTTTTGTGCCTCGTCAACAATAAAAAAGATTTTAGAAAGAGTTCTTCCTCTAATATAAGCAAGCGGAGTAATTACAATTTTGCCTGTAGTTACAAACTCATCTATCCTTCCCTGCATCTTTAAATCATGATTATACTGCTCTTTAATGAACCTCAGATTATCCCATATTGGTGCCATATAAGGATCTATCTTCGATTTAGCATCTCCTGGCAAAAAACCTATATCCTTATTACTTAATGGAATAATTGGCCTGGTTACATAAATTTGCCTGTAATCTTTACGTTGTTCCAATGCACTGGCAATTGCGAGAAGTGTTTTTCCGGTACCCGCCTTACCCTGAATAGTTACCAATTTAATTTCGGGATTAAGCAAAGCATGTACAGCAAAAGATTGCTCATGATTTCTTGGCGAAATATTAAATATTTTCTTTGAAGATACCGGATATAAGCGTTGAGTGGTAGAATCAAACCATGCAGTTGCAGTTTTCCGGCTATTTTTTAGTATACAGAAATGATTTGGAGACTGAGGCACAATATCCAGTAATTCAGTGCTAATGCTACCTTCAGTTTTAAGTTCTGCAAAAAGTTGCTCCGGAACTTTAGAAAGAACCGTTTTACCGGTATAAAGTTCATCTACATTTTTAATCTTTCCAGTTTCATAATCTTCAGCATACAGTTCAAGAGATTTTGCCTTTAAGCGTAAGCATATATCCTTTGATACCAGTACTACTTTCTTCTCCGGAAATTCCTGCTTTAAACTTAAAGCAGCATTAAGAATACGATGATCAAACTTTCCGGCCCCAAAAATTGCCTCAGCATCAGCATGATCTGGTTTATTATCCATTACCACTTTAAATCGCCCACTTTTAGTGCCATTTAAAGGAATCCATTGGTTCATTATTTTACTACCTGAAGCATTATCCATAAGACGAATAAAACTCCTTGCCTCTGCATTACGTGTTTCATTACCATTTTTCATATTATCAAGCTCTTCTAGAACTTGAATTGGTATGGCAACATCATGCTCCTGGAAATTATTGAAAGCGTTATGATCATATAAAATAACAGAAGTATCGAGAACAAAGATTTTCTTCTGTAACGAAGGATTTTTAGCAGTTTTACTCATGACACCTAAATTTAGCGATTTTTACGCTTGATACGAAATAACAAAAAAGAGGCTGTGCAAAATATTTGATTTGCACAGCCTCTAGTTAAAATTTGATATTGAATTTAGAACAATAAATATATTTTAAATCCCAAATCATCAATAAACCCTTGCGTTGTCAGGTTAAAATTAGTTTGTTTATTTTCAGTCACTGTAGCACCATTAACTTTTTGATTATAATTAAAGTAATTGGCATTTGCAGACAATAAAGTGGTTTCGAAGGCAA
The DNA here is from genome assembly GCF_946479715.1 of uncultured Pedobacter sp. The sequence continues at coordinate 22,092 of NZ_CAMLHF010000080.1, forward strand.
ATCTCTTAGATACAAACCAGGTAAGGCCCCCATATGCTCCCAAAGAATATTGATTGGTTTTACTACTCCCACTATATGATTCAGTATTTTCAAATTCCTGAGTCGCATAGCCATATCCAGCCTTGCCACCTGCATAGGCGTATAATTTACCTATCAAAGGATAATACTGCTGATAAGTAACATTCCCACCGTAAGATTTTGTATCAGTACTATTTCCGCTTCCTTTCCCATACTGTAACTCAATTCCAATCCTGGTATTATCTTTAATGAACAATCCATAACCAAGCGAAAACGAACTTTGTTTTGTCTTACTATCACTAGAAGACTGGTCATTAAATTCTGTCTTATTGGTGGATACATTCACGCCCAGTCCTAAAGTGCTGGTACCTTTTGTTTGGGCATACCCGCATAGGGAAGCCAATACTGCTACTGCAGTTAGTAGTTTCTTTTTCATTTGTGTGTGTGTTTAAGAACTAAACTTAGCGATATACATTGTCATTATGAAATATTTATTTTCATAATTTGTAACATAATTAAGATGAAGGTCATTACACCCAATGAAATGCGTATAAACACAAAAACCCTGTAGATTGCTCTACAGGGTTTTGATTAAGATTTGGCACCGACCTACTCTCCCACGTG
>NZ_CAMLHF010000081.1 GCF_946479715.1 uncultured Pedobacter sp.
TGTGGTAGTGACTGGAGTTCAGACGTGTGCTCTTCCGATCTTATCATGACCCAGCATTGCTTCATGATTAATATTAAATTGATCATCCAACAGTTTCTCATCCCGCGAACCTGATAAGTTTTTATTATAAATGTTGGCAAAAAAACCAACCACACTTCCGTTTTCAACATCAGGATAATAGATGATGGTTACTGAACATTTTTGACCGTTGATCAGCTTAATTTCTGAATTATACTTTTGCACCTGGCCATCCAGAACCTTATTCACATACGGCAGGTGATGTTCATGATAGCTACCATTAAACAAAACTCTTAGGCTTATAATTCCTAACAATTCTTCAGGAGTCTTACCGCACCATTTAAAAAACTCCTTATTTGCAAAACGACAAACCAAGTCCATGTCCCAATAAGACCATAGGCTAATTCCTGCACAGGTTTGCATTATGGAAATTTCATTAAAACTTGATCCCATATAAATTCGCTTCTATTTTTTCGCATATTTTTAGGTAGATATACAGATATTAAAAGCAGTAATCTTAGCTCACACCCGGTTCAACACTAATATCCATTAGATCTCCAGTTTCCACATTTACTACATCTATACTCTGATAAGTAGAATTTGCACTAACATATTCAGGAACAATCTCCTTCATTTTTCGAACAACTTCTTTGTCATCGTTCGAGCGGTTCAATGCTAATAACTCGTCTATTTTTCGTTGTACATATTCGTAGGGGTAATAAATCACATTCGATATCTTAATTTTCTCGTGATAAGTTGGAACAACCTTTTCGGTTTTATTCAACAGCTCTTCATACAGTTTCTCACCGGGTCTTAATCCAGTAAAGCAAATTTTTATATCGGTATAAGGTAAAAACCCAGCTAACTTGATCATATTTATGGCCAAGTTCAAAATTTTGATAGGCTCGCCCATATCAAAAATAAATATCTCCCCTCCCTTGCCCATTACTGATGCCTCAAGCACTAATTGTACAGCTTCAGGAATCGTCATAAAATATCTTGTTATGTTTGGATCAGTTACCGTAACGGGTCCTCCCATTTCAATTTGCGCCCTAAATCGTGGAACAACTGACCCGTTTGACCCCAACACATTCCCAAACCTGGTAGTGATAAACCTTGTTCTATGGACAACATCAGTTTGGTAATTTTGCAGCGACTGAATATAAATCTCTGCGATCCTCTTCGATGCTCCCATCACATTTGTTGGATTAACAGCTTTATCTGTCGATATCATAATAAATTTCTCCACATCATAATCAATTGCCAGATCAGCAAGATTTTTAGTACCCATTACATTAGTTAAAATGGCCTCCGATGGATTGTGCTCCATCATTGGTACATGTTTTAAAGCTGCTGCGTGGAATATTATTTCAGGTCTATATGTCTCAAACAAGTTTTTAAGTCTTCCGTAGTTCTGAATATTTACAATAAACAATTCGCAAACACTATCCTTAAAATTATCTTCTATCTCTAACTGCATTTCGTGCAATGGTGTTTCTGCCTGATCACAAAGAATTAATAATTGTGGATTAAACTTTAACACTTGACGAACAATCTCTGATCCTATGGAGCCTGCGGCACCGGTAACCAAAATCCTCTTACCTTTAAGTTCAGATTTAATGTTTTCTCCTTCCATGTTAATAGGTTCTCGCTGTAACAGGTCCTCAATTCTTAAGTCAGGGAGTTGACTCAACCTCAGTTTACCCTTTAACCAATAATTTGAAGCTGGTACAGAAATAACTCTTATTCCGCATTCCATGCACTTTTCTATTGCAAGCTTTCTTCCTTCAATGTTTATACAATCCTCCATCACAATCATTTTCTCTACTCCATACTTATTTTTCAAGTAATGAATAGAATGAGAACCGTACACTCTTTTTTGTTCTATGTGCTTATTTCTACGATCAGGATTGTCATCAACAAACCCCAATATTTCAAAGTTTTTTTCTGAAGATGCATCTAAACCTTGCTTAATTAGTAAAGAAGATCTGTCAGCTCCGTAAATCAGCAGCATCTCCTTAGAAACAACCTCCAGATCTTTAAGGTAATGGAACAATTGTTTAACAGTTATCCTTAGTCCAATAAGCATCGAGGCAGATATAAAAAAGTTAATGATGAGCATGGGAACAAACCAATGATTACTGAATCCAAAATAAGTGGATAAAAATAGATAAGCCACTACTTCAAATAGTAAACTAGCCAAAAGCACTGCTTTAAACACACGGAAAATATCGTCAACACTAGAGTATCTGATTATTCCGGTATGTATTCTCATACTTACAAAAACCACCATTGTGATTACATTGTAAACGATCAGATAAAGGAAAAATTTATTGTTAAATATTTCATTAAAATTCTCCTTTTGTATAATCATTAATGATGCAGCAAGAGCGATTGTTACAATGAACTGATCAATTAACAGAATCAGCCATCTAGAGTACACTTTTTCGCAAAATAGAATTTTTTTCATGTCATTAAACGTTAAATAGATGAAGAGAGGTTAAGCTTTATTAGCTTGCAATCTATAAAGTGGGAAGAAATCAATTTCAGAGTTGAGATCGATTTCTTGTTGAGACAACAAAGAGGTGTATATGTCTGGATTGGCTATAAAACGCCAACTATGATAATTGAAAGTAAGATTTGAAAAATTAGCTTTCCATCTAAACAAAGAATCTTCTTTAAAGCCTAAGCCTCCGCCCAGATTGTAATATTTTACACCAAGTTGTCGCCCAATAATTGTAATTTCCTCTGTTAACAATTTGGCAGGAGAATCTCCAAGGTACTCTTCTCTTGTCCCCAATAAATGCGCTTGCATAATTCCGTTTGTTATTACTACTATTGCACCACATATTGGATAATCATTTTGATCATATACAAAGATTAACCTTGCGTCGTATTCTTCTGAATCAAGCAACCGCTTAAAATATTCTTCATCAAAATAATAGGTGTTCGAAGCATCCACCCTAAGCATATTTAAGGTATAGATAGCGCTAAAGGTCTTTATATCTTCCCCTGTACTCGCCTCCTTAACATAATATCCCTTTTTTCTCAGTGTCCTGATCTTTCTTAATACCCTTTCCTGGTAAGCGCTTCTCTGTTCTTCTATAGGGAGGCTTAGATCCAGGACTACCACCTTTCCGTTATCTACTACTCCTCCAAAATCTCCCATCAGTTCTACCTGATCAAAGAAAGGATTCAGTCTGGAAAATACGGTAACAATCTTTTCGTCTTTTAAGAAGTCCAGAAAACTACTCCTGAAATTATATACAAAATCTGAAGGAAGAGTGTGAAAATCCTTATTAGAAATGGGACCGCTATATCCATACACCGAACTCATATCATAATATTCAGAATCCTGAATATCTCTTTTCAATAATGGTATAGCAATAAAATCATTGCCTTCTTCATAAACAAATAACATTGGAGTTCCAGAGGTGTTATCTAATGAATGGTAAGTCCATGAATGATAAAAATCATATTTCAAAGCTCTTTTGACAAGATCTTTCCACTCGTCTTCTTGTTCAAGTCTAACGATATATTTCATGCCTGGTAATTTATTTTTAGTTATATAATCCTCATTTATTACTTCCATTTTCAGGTATTTATCATTACCTGGGACACCAACAAAACCCTGCTTACTATATATTCTGATGGCCGCATTATGTTCTTTGTTTACTTCAAGTATTACTTTCTTCAGGTTTAGGGTAGAAAAAGCATAATCAAGAATAAGTGCTGTTGCCTTTTCCCCGATCCCTTTGCCCCAGCAGCTTGAATCACCTATAAAAAGATGAAATTCCGCCTGTTCCTCTGAAATATCAAGCAATTGTACATTCCCTATATATCTCTTACTATTTGTTAAACAAATGGCGAATCTCTTTTGGTCAGTACGCTTTAATACACCCCTGAGCCAATCCCTCTCCACTTTCAATGTAATTGGCTCCGATGGATTGAAAGGTGTATACTTCCATATCTCCGGATTATTTCGCCATTTGTAGGATATCATCGCATCCTCAAGAGCCAAGGGCCTTAAAAATATACTTTCGCTCATAATATTGTTTTTAATACATTAAGTATGCGTTTCATTTCAGAATGTGTATACCGATGGTCTATTGGTATAGCGATAAGATGTGTTGTTAAATAATATTCATACATCTTTTTTGTAGTCCATTCCAGAACATTTGGCCAGTACGTAGCTACATATATTCTTTTTTCAAACAGCTTGTTTCTAATTTCTGTGGAAGAGATTAGCAGCGGATAGATCATCGGTCCGTTTACAGAAGAGGCATCAAATGAATAGTCGTTATAACCCTCCAGAAAATCATGCAGGTACATGAAGTTGGAATTCCTCCTGTATCTGCAAGCTTTATAATCTATACCTGATAAAATCGACTGAGATAAGGAAGACATTTTACGTATTGGATTGTTGGAAAGAACAACATTATTTACAATAAAATCTTCGTACCCACTTTCAATCCCCGTATCTATACTTTTTATCAGATGAGAAAATCTGTCTACCGATACATCTTTCTCTAACTTTAGCCTTACATCACTAGTGCATTGAAGATATGCTCCATCTGGTACGCCAAAGAACTTTCGGCAAGAATAAAAAGTATCCACACCTTCCAATGGTTCAGAAAAAAAAGATTGAGAATTATCTACTATCAGATTTTCGAACAACTTACTTAATCTAATAACGGTATCCTGTTTTAACCCAAAATAATTTGTGTACAACAAACCATCCTCAGGGCCTACCTCGAAATCGAGAACCGGATCCATGTTTTCATCAATAGTATAATACTGAAATTGAACACCCAACTTCTTAAGTGGCTCCAACATCACCTCACAGGTGTAATAAGGTATGTGAACCAATTTGTAACGCTTTACTTTGAGAATATATTCAAATGCATTCCTACCAGTATTTAATTTTAATAGCGAAGGATAAAATTCCTCACCTCTGGATAATTGTAATTCTAAATATCCTCCAATAGATTTCATTTTGTTTGAATATTGATTTTGCATTTTGAAAATAAATTAACAACGGGATTCATATATTTGGAATTAATCCAAAATGACTTAACTATTCCTGTCCCCTTTGGTACATTCTTTTATGAACTGGCTGGTAATACTCATACAGATCTGTAGGAGTTCTTGCATTATATCCAATAACCTGTCTCAGGTGGTCATTAAGTTCCTCACCGAAATCATAGCCTAATAATCTCGGATAATCCAGCTGTTGCTTCATAAAAGGTTTTGTAAATGCCATTGTAAGGGTTCTTCTTGGCTTGTCGGTATAGTTTTTACCTGCGGCATGCCAGAGGTTGGCGTCAAATAAAATGATACTGCCCTTTCTTGCTACAGCTCTATCAGCATAATCATAAAAATATTGGTCGTCTGGTTTTTTATCATGCTTATGCGAGCCGGTAAGCATATAAGTTGCGCCATTCTCTATAGTAAAATCATCAAGAATAACCATCATCTGAATCATTAGCTTAAACGATCCTGTAAAAGTTCTAACATCCCGGTGAACATTCTGAACGTATGGTTGCGCATTTCTTACATTAATTACCGCTCCTAATGAGTTCAAAATATAATTGCCTTTTAAGAAATGTATAATTTGATCATGTGCATACTTTTGTTCTAAAAATTTTAATGTAAATAACTGCTTCTCCACCAGGTGATGTAAGGTGCCATCCATATTTTGCGCAATGCCATTGGCTTCCTGTATCTTATGCCTTACCTCGTACGCCGGCAATAACGAGTCATTGATCTCATCAAGTAATTCATTACTTAAAGCATTTTCGTATACGATCCAGCCATATTCGCTGATCACTTTATCAAATATTGTAATGTCAGCTTCCGAATAATCAAATTTATTGTTCATAATTGTACGTTTTATTAGTTATGCTTTGGTTTGCCTGTACGCAGGAAAAAAGGTAGACTGCTGATTTAGCCCCATACCTTTTTGATGTAAAAGCGCATTATAAGATTCCTGATCATTAACGTAACACCAGATCCTATCGTTAATTCTTAAATCAGAAAAATGACTTTTAAACTTAAATAACGAATCTTCTTTTCCTCCTACACCACCCCCCAAATGGAATATCTTTTTCCCAAGTCTTCTGCCAATCAGGCTAATTTCATCCGTCAATAACTTACTGGGAGATACTTTCAGGTATTTTTCAGAAGTGGCAGATAAGTGATTTCTCACAACATTTTCGGACACCAGGATCAGGGCCCCACAAATCATTTCAGGACCATCATAAATTAGCACCAGTTCATTTTCAAATTCACTTGAATTAAGCAATCCGGTAAAGTATTTTTCATCAAAATAATAACTCTTACTGGCACCCAACCGATCCATATTCTTATGGTACATTTCTGTAAATGCGGCTATTTCGTTTGGTCCGGCTGCATTTTTAATGGTATACCCTGTTTCCCGAAGCTTCTTTATCTGTCTTTTTAGCCTCTTATCGTAGCGTGATCTCTGCTCTTCAATACTTAATGATAAATCCATGTAAATGGTACTGCCATTAGGAATAACCCCTCCAATATTATCCAGCAAATAATGCTGATCAAGAAAAGGATATAATCGTGTAAAAACACTAATACATTGTTCCGATTTCAGGAAATAACTAAACTCGTGTTTAAAGCTTTCAATCGTTGATTGTGGAATATCCTTGAAATCGACATTAGATATGGGTCCTGCGTATCCATATACAGAAGTCATATCATATTGAGATGACTCTGCGATATTTCTTTTTATTAATGGAAATGCTATAAATAAATCTTCTTTTTCGTAAATAAAAAGAACAGGCTCTCCTTCCATATTTAATGAGTGATAATACCAGGTATGATATACTTCATAATTATGAGCCCGCTTAACATAAGCATCCCATTCCGCTTTTGTGCGGACAATTAAGCATTGATAAGACATGTATTTGTTTTCTTTAAGGTGCGCTATTGATCTTATTTTCCTAGGTAGTAGGATTATGCTCCTTCCAGAATATTAACCATAGTCTGGTTTACTTTGTTTACGTCAAACTTTTCACTTGCGTATTTTCTTCCATTTAGCCCAAATCTTGCAACATCATCTGTATGCCTTATATAGTATTCCATTTTAGACGCCAATTGTTGAATATCTTTTATCGGAACCAAGAAACCATTGGCTTTTCTTAGTAGTGGATTAATTGTTTCGCGACATCCAACAGAATTGCAGGTAATAACGGCCCTTCCCATTGCCATTCCCTCTAAAAGGCACCTGGGTACCCCCTCCCCATAGTAAGAGGGCAACACAATAACAGAAGATTGGTTGATGTATGGTCTTACGTCATCAACCAGCCCAAAATACTGAATTGTTCCATCCGATTTTATTTTTGAAAACAGATCCGGGCTAATAGCATCAATATTATCGTCATATGGTCCAATTAGTTTAAAAACGACTTCAGGAAATTTTTCTTTGATCTGCTTTGCAGCGTAATAGTATTCCTTAATTCCTTTTGCATTAATTAATCGTGAGATCATTAAAAAACTTATATTGTTTAAGTCTGGAGGAGTGTATTCATAGTGAGAAAGATCTACTCCTGAGCCATTCACCACATGAGCTATATTCTTAGCTGAAATAATGTTTGCACGTATCAGTGTATTGTAATCATCCTTGTTCTGAAAAATGATCTGCAATCTTTTACTAGCCCTCAGGCTCAATTTTAACAAAATCCTTGTTATTTTCTGAACTAATGTTTTTCTTGAACCTATGTTTAAAAAATTATACCCGAGCCCGGTCAGCATCGGTGTAATATGATTTACTCTACAAAATCTGGCAACAAAAGCACCATAGATAACCGGTTTAAAAGTGTAAGGAAAAAACACGTCGGGCTTAGTTGCTTTAATCAGTCTGCGTAATTCAAAAAGATATTTAAGATCAGAGACTATTGATACATTACTCGGATTCAATCCATTTTCATATACCCTTACTCCCATTTCACTTAGCTTATTTTTAATCTCCAGATGTTCAATTCTTGGAGTAAAAATGATCACTTCATGTTTTACAATTAATGCTTCTATCAATTTGCCTCGGAAATCCAGCAATGAACGTGGAGAATCGCATGAGATCAAGATTACCTTTCTTTCTTTTACCATGTTGATTTAAATTTATAGGTAAATATTTAAGGGCCTGTTTAACAACTGAGTTGTTAAACAGGCCCTTAATACTATGGACATCATAAAAAGATGTTTATTCAAACAAAAACTATTTTGCTTAAAGGTTCAGGATCGCTCCGGCATTTGCCATCACAGTCGCAGGAACATTTGCTGCAGGAATAAGTTCTGATTTGTATTCATAGGTTGGTACCCATGTTGATGCTGCTGTTGATATTTTGTTAGTGCCACCACCTTTGTAAATATTGGTACTTGCACCGCTAACAAATCCTGGTTTTGAATTAAAATCAGTATAAATCGGCCAGTGTTGGTTTTCAAAATAATTATTATCAGTTCTTACTATTGCTCCCATTGTTACACCTATACCATATCCACTACCATTTTGTAAGTAGTTATTAAATACGTGCATAGTTCCAAATCTTGTACAAGGCTGTCTTTCAGAAACATTATAGAAATAATTCTTATAAACAGTAACGCGAAGTTTACCTATATCGTTAGTGTTTGCATCTCCAAAACCAATTAACATCGCTACATTATTATCATGTAACCTATTATACGATAAAGTAACATAATCTGCTCTGTTACCAACGTCTAATAACCCATCATAATAGTCCCAACCATGGTTTCTATCAGATGATAAATCGCAATGATCTACCCATACATGATGAGCACCTTCTTTAATAACTATATTTGAGTAAGTCACCACATTTCTGATGGTCATATTTCGGATAATTACGTTACTGGTTCCATAAATTAATAAACCAACGCCTTCCAAACTTGAACCTTTCAGACCAAGGATCGTTTTATTAGAACCTACGTTCAAATAACCAGTACCGGTAATTTTTCCAGACACCTTAATAATTGCAGCTGTATTTGACGACACAGCATTTTTTAAAGCAGAATAACTTGTTACCACTGTAGTCTGGCCACCTGTACCACCTGTCGTCTTACCATCAACCATAGCATAACCAATAATGGCGTCGGTCCCTGTTGTTGGGGGCGCTATTGGAGTTGTTACCGGAGGGCTCACCACCGAACCAGCGGTACCATCTAAGGTGTAAGTGTACTTACGTCCATTGGTTCTTGGATCGGTATTATCTGAGGCAGATATATATACACTAGTAAGCCAATGACAAAAGCGTCCTTTACCAATGTTTCTAATGTCGGCTGCTGTTGAATGTGCAGCGCCAAGTTCTTTTCCATTCTCAAAGACCCTCATTGTTGAGGCTTTAGGCTGGGTTGGTGAATCTCCTGAAACTGGAAGCTCATAAACTCTGTAAGAGAAACCACCGTCGCTTGCTACTTTAAATACTTGTAATGATTTAATACCACTTGTGGTGCTCGTAGCTGCTAAACCAGTGTCAGTCTGCGTAAGTGGATTTTCAGGGGTTGCCGCATCCGAGCCTTTTTTACATTTACTAAAAGTTAATACAACTAACAGTAATAGAAGGCTCATGGGCAGTCGATTTGATGTTTTGTTTTTTCTTTCCATTTGATTTTTTAAAAGTATACAATGGTAACGCGAAAAAGCGCGTCACTATACACTTCAAAAATTATGGAAAATCGATGATTTTACATAAAGGAAACCGTTTTTCAGGTGCTAATCCAATTTAGCAAATCTCAATGATTTAATTATTATAATGAATAAATTATCATTCAGAAATCAGAATATCTTTTAGCTTAACCAAATATTACTTATTATTATCTCAGGCACTAATTGGTTAAAATATTTTCTGACTACAAATTTTAAATTAATTTAAAATAGTGGTATATTATTAATATCAAGGTATATTTTAACTACAAAAAGCATGTTTAAACATACGAATAAATGTAATTTTTTTGTCACAAAACATATATCCAACATCAAATTCACAATATACTTCGCTAAAAACTTATAATTATCAATAATTTTTAGTATCGTTTTATAAGAGAATCATCAATGATAAACCACACTTTTTATATGAGATTGTCCCTTTTTTGTTACCAAGTAAAAATCCTTATACCAATTCACAAAATTTCTTACACCTTCTGATACGGAAACCTTTGGCTCATATGCCAGCATTTTCTTCATTACCGATATGTCGGCCCATGTTTCTGCAACATCACCATTTTGCATTGGCATATAATTTTTATCAGCAATCTCCCCTATATTTTTCTCTATCTCGGTTATAAATTCCAGCAGATCTACAGATTCCCCTCTTCCTATGTTAAATACCCGGTAGGGAACATTTGAGCTTGATGGATCTGGAACCGAAGCATCCCACAAGACGCTTTTTTTGGCAGGATGATCGATCACACGGACTATTCCATCTACAATATCATCTATATAAGTAAAATCCCGTTTCATTTTCCCATTGTTAAATATATCTATCTGCTTATGCTCCAGAATTGCTTTTGTAAAAAGAAAAGGCGCCATATCAGGTCTTCCCCACGGACCATATACTGTAAAAAAGCGCAAACCTGTTGTTGGAAGCTTAAATAAATGGCTGTAAGTATGAGCCATTAACTCATTGCTTTTTTTAGTGGCAGCATATATCGACACCGGATGATTTGCCTGATGACTTGGAGAAAAGGGCATTCTTTTGTTTAAACCATAAACGCTTGATGAACTTGCATATACAAAATGTTTGATATTGTGCGTGCGGCAGCACTCTAAAACATTCAAAAAGCCAGTGATATTTGAATCAATGTAAGCTCTAGGATTAGTTAAGCTATACCTTACCCCTGCTTGCGCAGCTAAATTACATACCGCATCAAAATGGCATCCTTTAAAAAGTTTCTTCATCTTGCCATGATCAGTGAGGTCCAGTCTAACAAACTGATAATTTGGATATTTACTGCTTCGCACAGCTTTCCCATATTCTAACGACGACCCATTAATTCCAGTTTCCGCAAGCCTGCCATATTTTAAATTTACATCATAATAATCATTAACATTATCAATTCCGACTACTTCATCCCCTCTTTCCAATAAATATTTTGCCAGATGATACCCAATAAAACCGGCTGTACCGGTAACCAATACTTTCATAACGATCGCTTTAAATTTAGATTTATAGATTTAGGCCTAAAGGTTTTTATGCCACACTTCCAGACTGAATACACAAAAGAGTATTTTGGCCCTTCTTTCATCAGAAATTTTAATCTTTCTGGCTATAAGGTCCATTATGAAATCTTTTTTTATGATTTTAGAATACAAATTATCGGGAGCCATCAAATAGGTATTGATAATCTCTTTAAGCTCATGATCTACCCATTTCTTTAGGGGTATTTCAAATCCTCTTTTAGGTTGTTCAATGAGCTCGGCTGGCAGATATTTCTTGCCAAGTGTTCTCAAAATATCTTTGGTCTGAAGTTTCTTTATTTTAAAATCATCTGGTAACCCAGGAGCAAATTCAAGAACTTCTTTTGCTAAAAAAGGACTTCTTCCCTCTAAAGAATGAGCCATTGTAGCAATATCCATTTTGGTAAGCAATCTGCTGAATAACATCGAATCAAAATCCATCAGCAGTAATTTCTTTAATGGTGATATTGAGTATTCATTAATTCTTGCAAGATCACTTGAAATAACCTTCATTTTTGGTCTTTCAATAAAGGCATCTTCAAAGCCGACAAAAAGATCCGAAGAGGCCGAGCAATAGATTTTAACCAAATCTGAATAGCCACCAAACTTCAATAACCTGTATAAATAAGTATAGTTACTTTGTTTCTGATTAGCTACCGGCAATAAACTCGTTAAAATTCTTGAACCAATTCTTGTAAACTGGCTTGGATTAAAAAAATCTACGTGTTTAAATGGCACATATCTTCTATAACCACCAAATAACTCATCTGCACCATCACCATTTAAAACAACCGTGATATGCTTTTTGGCTTCCCTTGCTACATAGTAACTCGGGATTGCGGAATTATCAGAATTAGGTTCACCATGGTTAGATATGATCTTTTCTATATCGTTGGTTAAATCAGAAAAATCTATTTCAACAACAGTGTGGTCGGTTCCATATTTCTTTGCTACCTTCTCTGCAAGGGCCGATTCATCAAAAGATCCAGGAACCTTAACTGTAAAGGTTTTAAGTTTTGAAGTTTGTTCAGCGGCCATGGCTGTAACTAATCCGCTGTCAATCCCTCCACTCAAAAAGGATCCTACATCTAAATCAGAGCTGTCTATTCTTCTTTTAACTGCGGTCTTCAATATACCATCAAGCTGCGCTACTGTATCGTTATAATCAGGGTATCTTTCCGCTTTATAGTAATCTTCAATTTTAAACCAGCAAACATCATCACAAAGACCTGTTAATGTGTCAATCTTTAAATAGTGTCCATTTTCCAACTCGTTAACAAAAAGATATGGTGTAGCTTTACGGTAGTGATGCCCTACATACAGATAATCGGCCAGTGAAGAATAGTCTATCTCAGGTCTGCACTTTTTATAAAGCACATTTAATTCTGATGAAAAAACAAAGGTCTTTGCTTTATTATATACATATAAAGGTTTTTTGCCAGCCCTGTCGCGTGCCAGGTACATTCTAAAATTGAGGGTATCATATAAAGCAAATGCAAACATCCCGTCAAATTCCTCAAGCATATCCATGCCCATCAATTCAAACATCATCAGGATGGTCAATGTATCAGAATTCGAAGAAGCTTTAAGACCATACTTTTTTCTAAGCTCCATATGGTTATAAATCTCCCCATTAAAAACAATCACCAATCCATTGTGCTCCATTGGTTGTTGCCCGGTTACACTTAAATCCTGAATTGCAAGTCTGGTGTGGTAAAGATTTACATTATACAAGCTATAATGTCCCTGTTCATCAGGGCCTCTATGTAATAACCCATTAAAGATCATACTGTTCTCTATTGGATATTCATAGTTTATCGTTCCAAATATTCCGCACATATTATGTTAATTCTAAATAGCACTAACCGGCCAGGCCGTCAATTAATTGCATCCATTCTCCCATCACTTGCTCTTCACTAAATCGTGCCTTAATGTGTTGCTGCCCTTTGGTTCCAAGAGCTGTTCTATCAGCAGCAGACATTTCCATTATCTTTAACATATTGCTGGCCATATCATGCTCATTTTGCTTTTCGCATAATAAACCACATTGTGCCTTTTCTATCAGTTCATGATTTCCATCAATATCTGTTACAACGGTAGGCCTGGCGTATGCCATGGCTTCCAGAATTGCATTTGGCATACCCTCTGAAAAGGAAGAAAGCACAAAAGCGTCTGATTGACCTAAGAAACTATGTGCATCTTTCTTAAAGCCTATAATATTAACATAGTCTTGAATATTTAGCTCTTCAATGGTTTTTTTAGGCCACAACTCTCCATTTAAATCTCCAACAATATCTACTGTAAAATTTCTATGCTTTAAAAGCGCTATTGCTTTAAAGAGGGTTAAATAGTCTTTGTTCCATCTAAAGTGACCAATACATATCCATTTAAAGCTCCCGTTTACCAATTCTCCGTCGCTCTTGGTATGTTGTGGTATACTGATTCCATTATGAATTACAATACCTCTTTTGCTCACCAGCTTTTGCTTTTCAAAATTCATCATTGAAGCAACCGAATTATAAACAACTGCATCGTCAAGCCCATCGGTAAGCTTAAAGGGCATATACCATTTTTTTGGGATCACAGATATTCTAATGGTAGAGATCAACTTAAATTTAAGTCTCAACTTTAATAGGCGTGCAAATATGATTGCAATGAACATAAAAGCAATAACTACATCCGGTCTGAATTTTTTAATGGTTTTATAAAGCATCTGTATGTTCGAAAACGGAGAACTAGACCAATTCCTTAAAAACAAAGCTTCTACTCCTGCTTTTCTGATATCACCATTAAATTCATCAATGGGTTTTAAAGAAATGATCAATACTTTATGATGCTTTGATTGCAGAAATGATGCAATTTTTAGAAGCTGAGTTTCAGCTCCGCCCTTGCTCATAGATGGGGTCATTAAGATCACCCGCTTATTCACTTTCATAAACTATTTTATTTGAGAGGAAAATTAATCGAGAACTTAATTTGCTAAGGAATCTTCAAGATATGCCTTTACCTGTTTATGCTTAATATCAAAAACAACATTTACGTACTTAACATCCCATGAATTAAATAAGCTGAAATGCTGTTTATAAAACGCGTAAGCCTTCTCCTTTAATTCCATTTTAGGATTCGGCTGATAGAACGGACTAACTTCAAGATAAATAGGCTTAGTATTCAGATCATCATTTTCCCAGGTAACATCAAAAGCACCGGTAGTGATCTTCAATGATTTAAAAGTTTCTATAATATGTTCTCTCCACTGTTCCGGAAAAAAATCAAAATCTACCTTACTCCCATAACTTGTCGAAGTTGGTTTCCATTCTTTATTTAAATTTATTCTCCAATAATGGAGCAAAATCTCTCCTTTAACCAAAATAACCCTAAGGTCTTTTCTCATATTAATCAGCTCCTGCGCTATAATATGCTTGTTCTCTGCCACAAATTTTTTGTTCGAAACAAGGTCTGAAAGATCTCCCGGAGATGATATTTTGTATAGCCCTTCTGAAGAAGAAGAATGCTCTGCTTTGATGAGAAAAGGGAAACTGATGTTGGCCTTTACTAAATCTTCAACTGATTCAAAAATTCTTGTTTTAGGCTCATTAACACCCTCTACATAAAATACTTGATGCATATAGGTTTTATTTTCCCATAACATGGTCTCGCTATGTTTTGGAAATACTGAATTTCCCTGCTGTTCAAGTTGCATGGTGATATGCGACAATATGTGGGTATAGTTATCGAACTTGTATACATTGTATCGGTTGCTAATAGAAAAAAAGATTTTCTTGTTATGGTATTTCCCAATGGCCAGACTAAACACAATTTTTATCCTTTTATTTTCTGCTACCAATCCTGCAATAGTAGCCATATCCCATATAAATGCATCTGATCCAAAATATTTAATAGACCTAAAGGGAATCCAAACTAAAATATCACTGTTAGCATCATGTAGTCTCCAGAGTTTTAGCCATTTAATTGCTGCTATAATTCTGATGATACGCGCTATTCTCTTTAGTACTTTGGTTACTGGTTTCATAAGCTGAATTGATTAGTTCTATTTCTTTAATACCTAAGTATTTTATTGGCATTTCCTTCAATTTCAATATTACCTTTTCGTATAATTTCATCACTCCAGACTCATGACCATAACTCAAGTCGTCTATGTAAACTACAGGAACACCTCTGCTTAGTAATTCATTTATATAGTCAAGCTTATCTTCAGCCTTTCTAACCAGAATTACACAGTCAGCCTTTAGCCCATTTGCTGCTAGCCATTTACGCGTCGAAAAGTAGTCGAGGTAGCTTCTTGCAGATATAAATATTACTTTCTGCTTGGCCCTGGTTTTATCCAGTATAAAGTTGCGCATGCCCATAAAAATCGATAAAGACCCATATCGGTGGTTTTCATTTCTATAAACATAATCTTGTAGTGATGGCCAGGTATCGGCAAGGGTGTTATCTATATCAACAAGGTATATCTCTTGGTTCTGGACGGTATTTTTTATAGACCTTCTAAAGCGATATTTGAAGTACAAATTACAAATCCCAAAAACTACTATTTTAATGAACCGTTTCATTTACCAATTTCAAAACCTCATTCATCTGAATACACGCTTTTATGCTTTGAATTACATAATCGTTCTCATCTTTAGAACGGGATGCTAATCTTATAAACTGTCCTTTTAAGCCAATTTTATCGTCACACGTTCTTACGTAAATGCCATAAGTTATAAGCAGTTTGGCTACAAACTCTGTCGATTTTATGCCCTCCTGTAACTCAATGAGCACGAAATTGGCCATACTTGGATAAACTTTAATATTTGGCAACTGCCTCAATTCCTGGATAAATTCAAGTGTCTCAACAATATATTTTACCCTTACCTTATCGTATCTAAGTGCAAAATCGGCTCTTGTATACAACCGAAAGAAATATTCGGCAAAACCATTTGAATTCCACAAATAACCATTCTTTAATAAAAGATCAACATATTCCTTTCTCATCACACCATATCCGGCTCTTACCCCGGCAATTCCAAAATCCTTCGACATGCTTTTTAAAACAATAACATTAGGATGTTCTTTAACAAGGTGCGATAACGATACCAACTGGTAGGATTCACTTTCATATGCGAAGTGAATAAAACTTTCATCTATGATAATATTGTCTACAAATGAAAGCTCCTCTATAATCCGCTGTACATCAGCAGCTTTTGTATATCCACCATTAGGATTATTCGGATTAATCAATACTATGGTATCTGGCTTGTTTAGCTTAACAAATGCAATGTATTCCTCTACATTAAGATTATAATTATTATTCTTAGATAGATTATAATAAACCACCTCTACTCCGTCCTTAACATATTCATAGTAAGATGAAAAGGTAGGTATTGTAATGATAATCTTCTTTTTGGTGAAATTATGGATAACAGCCTGAATGATTTCAATAGCTCCATTGCCAATAAAAATATTCCCTGAATCAATTTTTAAGAAATCAGCTAAGATCTCAGCAATCACACCATTTTGAGAGGGATAACTCTCCAATAAATCTCTGATATTTCCAGTATGAAGGATTTCCTTATTAAAATATTCAATAAACAGCTCAGTTGCATAAGGATTAGATAAAAAGCAAGCATCTACTTTAATGTCTACCTCCGGGAGTTTCTGTTTGAAAGTAAAGAAACTCGGTGAATGGGAACCTGCCTCATTCTTTAATGCTTCAATTTTCTTTACAACTTTGAGTTCGTCACTAGTAAATTTTATCATCTTTATTTAAGTTAAATCTTAGTAATCATCTGGTATCCTTTCACCATGTTGCTTTTACCCGACATCAACATTGTAGAATAGGTTTTTAAATGGGCATTTGCAGATGCCTGGATGTGGTAATTTAATTTGAAGAATAACCTTCCGTTTAGTTTGATCATTTTTTTATCAGGATGATAAAGTGCTTCTTTTAATACATCGTAATAACTTTCTACACTTACATCTTTACTTAAAAATCCCGTTTTTCCATGTCTGATCATCTGACTAATACCTCCTACAGGCGTGCATATTGGGATACAACCAACTGATAAGGCTTCAATTAAAGAAATGGGCATTCCTTCAAATATGCTCGAAAGACAAAATGCGTCAGCTATACTCAAATAATCCACAACATTATGCTTTCCACCTATAAATTCTATGTATGGATCGTTATTAACCATTTCCAGTAGGTGCTGGTACAAACGCTTTTCCTTAACCTCTCCAATAATGATCAGTTTGCATTTCTTCGCTTCAGTAACATTAAATTTCTTTACAGCCCTGATTAATAAATCCTGATTCTTTTCCGAAACAATCCGTCCTACATGTATTAAAATAAAAGTATCTTCACCTTCCTTGTACCTTTCATTTAATAATGGATATTCATCAGTTGTTACCAGATCCTGTCTTCCATTTTCAATTAAAATGTCATTATCGAGCTGATAATAATCTCTATAAGTTTTCTTGCCGTCAAATGAGATCGTAACAGGCTTCACCTTATTTATTTTGTACCATAACCTTCTAAAGGTTTTGAGTATAAAATTTGGACATTCTGCTACTGCAATATTATGAATGGTATGAAAGAAAAGCGTGTGTTTATTAGCTAATAGATATAGTGCCAGATATTCGAAGCCATTTAAATGGGAATGTAACACATCAGGTTCTTCCCTATTCAGCCATTTGGTTAATGCCAAAAACGCCCTTAAACTAAATCCCCTTCCTTTGTTGAAAGAAACGTACCGGACATTCTTATGAACATCTTTTACAAATGTCTCTTGCGGATCATTTGAGCAGATGGAAACCAAATAAACTTCACATTGGTCATCCTTGGCAAGTTCATTACACAAATCAACTACGAAGCGCTCTGCTCCTCCTTTAGTTAAATCACCTATAAGGTGCATTATTTTGATTTTCTCCATTGTTATATGTACCTGGAAATCCGATTCAAAAAATTATTTAGTTGCAATACCACTTAGTATATATCTTTTTCTCTTTGGGATGATGAATTCCAAGACCCCATCAAGGTGTCCTAAAAGGATTCTTTGTTTTTCGGTCCTGCCAAAGCATCCAAAAAATCCTGTTGTTGTATATTTAATTGATTTGAATGCACTAAATAACTCTTCTACTTCAGTTATTTCCAGATAATTCCATCCAGGTGTACCATATTTGCGTCTCAGAAATCGATGGAGATTAGTAGCGGCCAAATTTTCTGTAAAAAGAAGCACTCCTCCAGGCTTCAAAGCCCCATAAATCTCATTTACTGTTTTTGCTTTATATTCATTTCTATTATTCTGGCTAATTCCACCCAATACCGATTTAAATACGATGATATCAAATTGGTTCTTAAAGGGAATATTCGTGGCATCCAGGGCCTCATACCTTATATTAGTACTACATTCATACTTACAATGAATCTCACCTGCTATTGGCTCCGGATTCTTAAGATCAGTACACAGTACAAAATTGCCCCTAAGTGCAAGCCAAAGTGATAACCCACCCCTTGCCGCCCCTAATTCCAAACACTGCTTATTCCTTTCGTGTATCGGCGCATTCTTGTCCAGATAATCAATTGCTCTCCACCAATTTGTGGTATCCCAGTCTATGATATCTCTAATAGTTTCCTTATCCATAGTATTCTGGTTTAAGTATGGGTAACAACTACCTCTTCGTCAATCTCAGCTTCTCTATTCAGCATAAAGTTTAAGTGCAGAATCGCGAAGTACAGGAAAAACGTAGGACCATTAGCGCTAACAAGCCATGAATTGTGAGATAGTGAGTTGATGGAAACGGCAATAAATGAGCAACAAAGACAAACCATCAAAGCATATTTCTTCTTCTTAACATTTCGAAATGCATTAATAATGATCTTTGCAATCTTATAATACAATCCGGCCAATATCCCTAAACCCAAAAAAGGTCCAACATAGGTAAGAAACATCAGGTAGGCATTGTGCGAAGTAATCCCTGACGAGAACACCTCATTTCTATAAGTAACATCCGACCAATCCTTCCCATAAAATATAAGCCCATATGGATAATCTGAATAGATTCTTAAATTTTCAGCAGCCAGAGTTGATCGATTATACTCGTCCATATTATGTTCATTCTTGGTAAGAATATTATTATAGGAATCTGTATTATCTTTCAAAATGTATGTGTAGAATACAAAGGCTGCACAAATCGCAAACACCACAATAAAAATCGCTTTGTAGTTGTAATACAATATTAAAAACAAGAAAACGGAGAAAACAAAACCTACAAATACCGAGCGTTGCATACCCAGATATATAAACAGTAAACAAGCCAAAAGACTAATTATTTTAATTACAAGGGCCTTATCAAATACTAAAGTAAAGATCAATAGAAATGGAACCAGAGCGGCCAATTGATACCCAAAATTAAATTGGTATGTGGCTATTCCCGAAGGACTCTGCACAACTGGCTCTCCCATCAGCATTGACCTAAGATTATTTATTTCCGATAAATAAAATGGATTAAGAACCATTATAATTGATGAGAATGTCAGCAAACCAATGAAAACATATACACTAATCTTAAATCGTTCTTTATCTGCACCTACAAAATAATTAAAGTAAAGCGCGCACATTCCAATACATAAGGTATTGGCCATAAACACCATGTAATCTGAAAAACCAATTGCATTGTACAAGAAAATGGCACCTCCAAGAAGAAGAAGCTCTCTCTTGTACAAAAATTCCAACCCATCTTTTTCCCTAAATAAAAAAATAAGTGGTAAGCAGAAAATAAGAGGCGTAGGGATTCTAAAGAAATTTGTCATAAAAACCCCGAACGACAGGCTGTATAAATACAACACTATAAATACAACTGCAATTAATTTCATATTCGTTATAAGCTATTCTATGTTTTGTTTGAAAGTTTTTATGAAACCTTCAGAATCATTAATCGCATTAAAATATTTCTCCTGACCATTTTTTGCGATGTGTTTATAATCATCATAATGAGCTGCCATATGCTCCAGACGAGCTTCAAGTTCTTCTAAATTCCAATTAACAGGAACATAGGTTTCGTTTTCTATAAACAGATTTGGATAAGTTTCCAGATGATTCATAAGCGGCTTAATCAGTACAGATCCAGAAATAAATGTTTCAAAATCCCGATAGCAGATTTCTCCCCAGCCAAACGGGCTAATACTAAGTTTCGAAGCCCTTAGTTCTTTCCAATATCTTGCCTTGCTAACATTACCACCACTTGCAATTTGCAGGTTCAACCGATCAAAAAGACTTAAAACATGATTTCTTTGATAAGAGATCATGTTCCTATTTCCATTATCTTTATGAATCGTTCCGCGAAAAGCCAAATCATATCTCCTGTTTTTATCATAAGTAGATAAATGAGTTGGGTAAATCCTGTAACTCAGATAATTACTTAGTCTGCTCATTTTATATCCAAAGTATCTGTAATCATTAAACCCGATATTCCAGCCAAGTTTAATCTTATGAAGTTCGGCTTCAGGGCAGGGTACAAAAGTTGTTTTCTGATCATCTGGAATCGTATTCAACCATATCCTTAAATCATTTAGCTTATCTGAAACAGTATAATAATCCAGGTTTTTTAGTCGCTGTTTCTTCATAAAAACATCAACAAAAGATATGATTGGAAAATCGCTGGATCCGGAAGAGTCCGCAGCATCAAACCAAATCAGTCTGCCTGCTGTTCGTTTCATCTCTGTTAAATACATAATCAGCTCATCTTCATTTTTGGAAGATCTGGTATGTATGTTTTGCCATCCATCAGCAAAATACCGCGAATGCAACAGCAAATAATCTCCGCCTCTTAATCCTTTATCATTATGATCATAGTAAAACTCTACTTTCACATCGTGTTCAAGAAGGTTCTTTTTCCAGCGATAAAAATGATGTGTCTCGCCATAAAATCTTTTTGATGGCCAATCCAAAACTTTCAATATTTTCATCTTCTAATTATACTTTTCAGAGTATATGAAATGATCTTCAGGTCAACCCAAAGGTTGTGGTGATCAATGTATTTTAAGTTCTGAGTAATTTTTGAAGGGATAATGGTATTAATATAAAAACTCTCTGGGTCCTCCGCAGCCGCAAGCAATTGGTTTTCATCTATATATTGAATGGATGCCCAATCTGTAATGCCAGGCTTCACGCTAAGTACTTTTATTTGTGAGGCGTCATACAATTCAACATATTTAAGTACTTCCGGCCTGGGGCCAACAAAACTCATTTCTCCCTTCAGAATATTCATGAGTTGCGGCAGTTCATCTATTTTATATTTCCTTAGCCAGCATCCAACTCTGGTAATACGCGAATCATGATCCCCAATAGTCAATAAACCGGCTCTATCTGAATCGGTATACATGGTTCTAAACTTTATCAGTTTAAAATTCTTCTGATTTAAGCCTACCCGAAGTTGTTTGTAAAAAATACTCCCTTTTGAATCTAACTTTAAAAGAATAACAATCACAATAAAAATCGGCGACAAAAAGACCATACCACCCAATGAGAACACTATATCAAACACCCGTTTCGCAATCATAGTATATGATTTTATGACAACACTTTAACCAGTTTATTCACCTCAACAACCTGATGAACAGCGCCTATAACAGACTCTATAATGAAGTCGACCTCCGGATCAGAGAGTTGAGGATATATCGGCAATGAAATCTCGCAAGCAAACTGTTTATAGCTATTAGGGTAATTTTCTATAGCATATCCAATACTTTTGAAATAGGTAAGCATAGGCATTGGTATAAAATGAACGTTTACGATCACACCCCAGTTTACCAGACTTTCAATTATCAGATCCCGCTCAGCTTCAGTAATTCCCTTAATTCGTAATGGGAAAAGATGGTACGAACCTTCCCTTACGTCGTCTTTTCCGGTGGGTTCTATAAACCAATCATAAGATTTAAAGGCAGCACAATATTTTAGAAATATATTTTTACGGAGCGGAAGTAATGTATTACTGTATTGTCTTATTTGAGCCAATCCAATTGCAGCACAGATATCGGGCATGTTCATTTTGAATCCTTTAAAAAGAATATCATATCTCCAGTTGGCTCCTTTTGATTTTGCAAATGCATCTTTATTCTGGCCATTTAGCGAGAAGATCTTCAAAAAACTATACTCTTCCTGGTTGTCAAAAGGAGGAGGTAAATTCAAACAGATACAGCCTCCTTCAGCAGTGGTAATATTTTTAACAGCGTGAAAAGAAAAAATAGTTACGTCACATTTCTGAGCAGCAGGTAGTCCTTCGTAGGTTGCACCAATAGAATGCGCAGCAT
>NZ_CAMLHF010000082.1 GCF_946479715.1 uncultured Pedobacter sp.
GAATGCGCAGCATCAGACATCAACAATATCCTTCCCAGTTCAGATTGTTTTGCTGTAACAGGTTTGAAAATGCTTTTTATTGCAGGATCATTTACAATTTCACGCAACTCATTATAATTACATGGCAGCCCTGCAATATCAACTCCAATTATTGCTTTCGTTTTTTTTGTAATCTTACTTTTCACCATTGCCGGATCAATAGTAAAGTCATCTAAAATATCCACCATTACCGGTGTGGCCCCGCAATGCAAAACACATAAAGCGGTAGCACAATAAGAATAGGCTGGTACAATAACTTCATCTCCATCACCTATGCCAAACCATTTCAGCATCATAATTGCTCCCGAGGTCCAGGAGTTCACACAAACAGTGGCTTTAGATCCCGTTAAATTCAATAACTCATATTCCAGGGCCTTAACTTTTGGTCCCGAAGTAATCCAGTTGGTGCGAAGAGAATCAAGCACTTCATCAATCACTGCCTGATCAATAAATGGCGGAGAGAAAGGTATGTTCATATCTTTAAGATTTTAATATTTGGTAAGCCTAATAAATTGATTGTTAAACCTCTATGGATTTAAATATGGGTTAGTATTAACTTTTCCCATTTTGCGAAAGTGTTTTCGAGGGAGTTTGTCTGATTAATCAACTGTGCGTTTGCAGACATTTTTATTTTAAGAGCAGGATCACTCATGGTTCTTTCTATCGCTTCAGAAAGATATTTTATACTGTTTGCCTCAACTAATAGGCCATTTTCCTCATTCTCGATAATGTCTGAAGGTCCAAATTCACAATTGGTAGCCACACAGGCACAGCCTAAACTCATGGCTTCAACAAGTACATTGGGGTATCCTTCATTTCGTGATGAAAGCACAAACATTTCTGCCTGTCTGTAATAGTCCTGAAGATTTTTCTGGTAACCAATCAGTTTCACCCGGCCATTAAGGTTTAAATCTTTAATTTGTCTTTCCAGATTTTCACGCTCACCGCCCTCACCAGAAATCAAAAGATCTACATCCTGCATTTCAAGTTTTTTATAAGCTTTTATTAGCAAATCAAATCCTTTCTGATGATCTAGCCTTCCCACACTAAGAATAAATTTACGAGGGTAAACTCTTTCTATACAGGCGGCACTAAACTGACTGACTGGATTATTAATCACTTCAAAATTGCTTAACGCACTAAATGATTTATTCTTTCTGAAGCCATCAACCATGCCTTTTGAGGGAACAACTATGGCTTTGGATTTACTATAAACCCTTGCCGACAACCATCTTAAGAAATGGTTAAGCTGATGTACGGTATAGTCTGGAGTAATACGTTCAGAAACCAGGTAAGGTGTCTTTAAAATATTACAGGTAAGGCCCATCCATATATTCGCAGAAGTCATAAATGACACCACACAACTTGGCTTTTCTTTTATCAGGATAAACAGTAGCTTAAAAAGAGTTACTCCCCCATACCATAACCGGAAAAAAAAAGACTGGTTTCGGATATTGCTTACAAGAGAAATGATTTTTATTCCCTTCTCTAAGTGATAGGCAGGTTTAGCCTCATTCAGACAAACCATTGTTACATCAAAACCTTTATTATAAAAATAATTGCCAAGGTTCGAAATTACCCGCTCCGCTCCGCCTCCAAAAAGGCTGTTAATGGCAAAAATCAGTTTATATTTTCTTACCATAATGAGGTAATCGTTTGGAATGCATTATTGAAATTGAAATACCTGATATCAAATAGAAAATATTGTTTAAAATAGATTTTCAATAGTTCTCTTTTTTGAAGCGAGGAATATTTGAAGTTCTTTATGGTAAGGTTAAAATCGCTTATCATTCTTGATTTCCTAATTTTCGGATCTATCATACTCCATATTCCACCGGTGTGGTGTCGGTAACATGCCATCACTTCAGGTAACACATAAATCTTTTTACCTGTATTTGCAACTGCATATAATTTTAAAAGCGTATCTGTACCATAAGTTTCGAAATACCAGCTTTGTTCTGCTACGCCCGTTACTTGTTTAATATTCCTCATCATCAAAGAACAGATTCTCGTTTCCTCTCTTTTCCCCATCAAAACATCTTTATAATCAAACTCCAAACTCACCGGCGAATCTTTTACATAAACAAGCTTATCAAAATCATCAATCACTTCACTATGATGGCAACAGATCACATAATCATCATGGGCTTCTAAAAAGTCTACTTGTTTCTGCAGTTTAGAGGCATCTGTCCAAAAATCGTCTCCATCACACATCGCTATATACTTTCCTTTTGCGCGTCCTACTACATCAGTTTGATTTCTTATCGCTCCTATATTGGGGTCATGACTAATCAGTTTGACCAAACCCGGATACCTTGTACAATATGTTTCGATAATTGCTTTTGTGTTGTCCGAGGAATTATCCTCACCAACCAGGATTTCAAATTTAAAATTAGTCTCCTGCATCAAAAAACCATCTAGAGCCTGAGCAATATATTTTTCGTGGTTATACGTGATACAACATACTGATACCATTAATTCATGTGTAGGCATAGCTTATATTATTTTGTTGTTATAAGGATTAGACAGCTCCATTTTGTAAGCCGGCGAATACGGGCTTCAGGTTATTTACAGGAATCAAATGATTCAATCTTTCGATCTCAGCCGGGCGGTCATAATTTTGCACCCTTAAAATTATCCTTGTAATCAGGTCAAGGTCACTGGATGTTAGCGTATGATATAATGGTAAACAAAGAATCCTTCTTGATACTGAATCGCATACCGGCATATGAGGTGATGTGACAAAAGGCAAAGTAGAAAGAGATGGATAAAAGTACCTTCTGCAATACACCTTTTCATTCTCCAGCGCTTTTAAGCATCGCAGCATTAAATCTTCACTATCAAACAATACAGGGAAATACGCATAATTGTAATCAAGGTTTTCGTTAAGTTTTGGATATCTGGCTTCCAGATTAGCTAAAGCTTTCCAGTAATAAAATGACAGCAACCTTCTTTTGTCTAAAATTTCATCAATCTCTTTTAGGTTGCATAAACCCATTGCAGCATGAAATTCACAATTTTTGCCATTTATGCCCAACTCAGAAAATTCATCCGGACCATCGTGCCCAAAGTTTCTCATTAAGGCCATCTTTTTCAACAAGTCGGGGCATTGAGTAAATACTGCTCCTCCCTCAATTGTATGAAACACTTTGGTTGCATGGAAGCTTGTTGTGCTCACATCTCCATAAGCAAATACCGACTTGTTTTTATATTTTGTACCAAAACAATGCGCAGCGTCATAAATTACCTTTAATGAATACCTGTCTGCAATTTCCTGTATGGCATCAATATCACATGGGTTACCATATACATGGGTAGCAAGAATGGCTGATGTTTGAGGCGTTATCGCAGCTTCAATTTTTTTAGGATCTATGTTAAAAGTTTCTTCGTCAATATCTACAAATACCGGTTTGCAGCCTTCCCATACAATACTATTTGTAGTTGCAACAAAAGAAAAAGGTGTTGTAATAATTTCACCTTTCAGACCAAGTGCTTTAATTGCAATTTGTAATGCCATTGTACCATTCGAAACAAACAGCAAATGTTTAATTTCCAAATAGTTCTTGAGCTTCAATTCAAGTTCATTAACCAGCGGCCCATTATTGGTAAGCCACTGACGTTCCCAAATGCTGTGAATGTACTCTTCAAATTCGTTAACTTTTGGAAGAAAAGGTTTGGTTACTGGTATCATCTCTTTAGGATTAATTGTTTAAAATCATGAATTGGTGCAAGTCTTAAAATTGAACTGCTGGCCAGGTAAATCAGAGAGAAAAACAGGCCGTCTATTATAATTCTGGTAACATCTAATAACTGGAGTGTGCTGAAGCATAACATATCAGCCAGATAGCATAACATCCCTGCAAAAACAGAGGTCGCAATCATTGGAAGAATATCAATAATTTGCTCTCCTATAGGGTAATTGATCAGTTTTCCGCTATAAATTGAATTGATGTAATAACCTATAAAATTGAACATCAACTGAAAATATAGTAAGCCATATATCCCAAATGGAAACACACACAAAATGCCAACTACACAAATTGATTTTTTAATAAATTCTAGTTTCAGTATCAGATCACTCCTGCCCTTTACTTTTAATATGTTAAGGTTATAAGCATGCAAAGGATACATAATGCCTGCAATGCACAGAATTTGAAAGTATGGTACTGCAGGCAGCCATTTATCAGTAAACAGAAACCTGAATAAAGGTTCTGCTATTACAGCCAGCAGAATTAAAATAGGCGTATTCCAGAAAATAACCTGCTGCATTAATCTTTTATAAACCATTTTCAACCTCAAATCGTCATCGGCAATCGATGCGAACATTGGGTAGGTAACTTTATTTATTACTGCAGATATGTTTGCAATTGGCAGCTGACTAGCTGAATCTGCTCTCGAATAAAAACCTAGCTGTACAACAGAATAATACTTACCAATAATTAATACATATATGTTTCTATAAAGGATATCCAGCAAACCAGTCAAGGTCATTTTATAACCAAAATGAAAGTGCTTCTTAAAGCATCGTTTACTGAATACAAAACTTGGTGTCCATCCAGAGTAAAGCCAATGCATCACTGTCGATAAGAAAGACTGAAACAAACCCATCCAAACTAAGCTCCATACCCCGTAACCCTGCAGAGCTAAAAAAACGCCCAATAATCCACCTATCAATACTGCAGGGATCTGAATTTTCATTTGAATTTTAAAATTCATCTCCTTTGTTAGCCGTGCGTTCTGCACACCGTAAAAAGCATTTATGATAAAGTCTATTGCATAAACCCTAAGAATCAGCGTCAGCACATCCTGATGATAAAATGAAGCAATCAGAGGTGCCAGCAGATAAATAATAGCATACAATACAATACTTCCGCCCAGGTTAAAAAAGAAAACCGTTGAATAGTCATCCTGTCCCAAATCCGACGATCGTATTAGCGATGACGCCAAACCACTTTCTAACAAAGAATTACCTATAGCAATAAAAACTGTTAGCATAGCTATAAGGCCAAATTCTGCAGGCAATAAAATCCTGGCCAGTATCATCGTAATGCAGAAGCCAATTAGCTGCACACTAAACTGCTGTGTAAAATTCCAGATTAACCCTGAAATTGTTTTTTTCTGTAAAGACATGGTAAAGGGTTTATTTTTGAAAAGAACCTGAATACCTGGGTTTATGGAACCTATAGTTCCTTAAAAAATGAAGTATTGGTTTTTCCAAAAACCGCGTTACCAGCCATGCTATGGTTATCATGGAAATGATGCCTATAAAAATTACCAGAAATTCGTTAGAAATATATCGCCCTATTTTTCTCATCAGCACAAAACCTATGTTTTGATGCAGTAGATATAGCGGATAAGAAATATAACCCAGAAACACAAAGGGTTTCCAGGTAAGCAGCGTAAGCTTGTCGTAAACGAACAAGTAAAACAAGCAAAATATTGCAGAAAACACACCAAAACAGATCAAAGTGGGGTTTTCTATTACTCCAGCTAAGAAACATACACCAATCAAAATGTGTTCACGCCAGTCTCCTCCGTCAAATTTTATTCTATAAAAAAGAATTCCTGCAAGAAAAAACATCCCGTATTGTAAATTCAGCAAATAAGCGCCAAAAGGTAGTGTAAATAGACTATTGCTTATCATTAGGCTCAGCCATATTACTGCTATTGTCCTCATTTTACTTAGTAATCTGAGTTGGAACAAAGCACCCATAAAAGTGTAGAAAAACAGTTCCGGTACCAGCGACCAGTAAGCCCCATCAACATTCTTAATTCCGAAAACCCCTTGTATCATACTCATGTTCATCAAAAGAACTGAGACACTGTTTGTCTCCATTTTAGGATCCTGAGAAAGGTTTACAATTAAAAATGTGATAAATACACAAATCCAGTAAGTTGGATAAAGCCTCGAAAACCTTTTGTAAGCAAAATCCTCTAATGAGGTTTTCCCTTGCAGAGACATAAAGATCACAAAGCCACTGATCATAAAAAACAGCTCTACTCCGTAACGGCCAATCTCCCAATCGAATTTAGAAGGATAATTATGGCCAAAATTCATTCTGAACTTAGATGTATAATGGAATACAACTACGTTAAGAGCGGCAATTCCTCTTAAAACATCCAGTTCTTTTAAGCGTACCATAATTAATGGGATTTGTCTTAATTGATTAGTTCAAGACTGTTAATAGCAACTTTAGTAGTTAAAACACAGCTCAGACTTTCAATTACTACTACTACTGTTCTTTCCTGAATTTTAATAACCCTGCCTTCTTTAAGGCTCATCAATCCCTCTTTAATTTTTACCCTGTCGCCAATTTCCAAATATTGAAAGGCCATAACTTCAGTGTCTGGGAATATTTCAAGGCAATGTTTTATATCCTCTATAACACTTTCTCTAACCTGTGCCGGTTTTCCCATGTAATACACAAAGTTCATTACCCCTAAAGTAACCCTCACTTTAAGCTCCTCTCTGGGATCTATGTATACAAAAACATAAGAATTAAACAGAGGAAGCTCTACTTCTTTAATCCTGTCAGCCCATTTGTTCTTTACTTTTCTTACCGGACAGTAGCTGGTAATACCTTGCAGTTTAAGCAACTCATCAACCTTTTTTTCCCATCTAGGGCGAGTGTAGATCACATACCACCTGCGTGGCATATTGGTTCTGATGGTGGACAGATTTTCCATAATTTTGATTTGAGATTATTAATTAGATTGTGGCCGGATACAGCTTCGCTACCTCACTTACATGATAAATTGCAGTTTTAGAGAAAAATCCTGTTGCGCACCGTCCATTTCTTGAATATATCGGTCCCTTTTACCGATCTGTCACTACATCCAACTCACCTAAACTTAATGTATCAGCTAATCCCTATTTTAGCCTATCCCGGATAAGCATAACCACCATAGCGGTAGGCATTCTTATTCTCTTTTTTAGCATCATTAAATACAATCATAGGATTTATCAATCTTCGGTTCTCACAGATCTCTTCAAATATTGCCAGATCTGCTTTGTTTGTATAATTGTACCGAACCAGATAAATACTCGAATCAGCATATTCTGCAAGTGTAAATGCATCAGCTACATGCCCAATCGGAGAAGTATCTACAATAACATAATCAAACCGTTTTTTAAGCTCATGGAACAAAATTTTCAGTTTATGACTCATTAAAATTTCGGCTGGGCTCTCAGATATCTCCCCACAACCAATCACATACAAATTATCAGATTGAGGAGCTTTTATCAAAATATCATCGATAACCATGCTTTCTGATTTTAAATAATCAGATAAGCCCAATTTCGTTTTTATGCTCATGTTGTTCAGCAAATCTGGCTTGCGAAGGTCAAACTCCAGTATAGCTACCTTTTTTTCAACCAGCGACAAGGTAATTCCCAGGTTGATACTAAAAAAGGTCTTGCCCTCACCTTTTGTAGTAGAAGTAACCAGCAGAACTTTGTTGCTCTTATTCGTATTCATGAATTGCAGATTCGACCTTATATACCTGAACAGTTCAGATATAGTCGTGCTTTTATCTTTATGGACTACAATAGACTCTCCTATTGCTTTATGGCTAAGCTCTCCCAGAATCTTTCCATTTATAGCTATATATTCTACATCATAAATATCTTTCACCTTATTGTTCATTTTATCTTTAACATAGATTACAGAAAATGGAACAAATAAGCCAGCTATCATCCCCAGCATATAAATCATCTGTACTTTTGGTTTTGCAGGAGTTGGATTGTAAGCAGGTCTGTCTATGATTTGAGAAGTTGGAATAGTGGCAGACAATGAAAGCTCTGTTTCTTCCCTTTTTTGTAGCAGGTACTGATAAAGCGTTGTCTTAACACTCTGTTCTCTACTTCTTTCCAATAGGCCCCGTTCAATAACCGGCACGCTATTTAACTTAGCCGCAAACTGCGATGATTTGCTATTTAATTTGTTTTTCTCTAAAGTTAAACCTCTTCTTATCATACTAAGGTTCTCCAGCAAGCTGCCCTTTAAGCTGGTTAGTTGCTCAGTAAGATTTATCACCAAAGGATTACTAACGCTACTATTGCGTAACAGTTTTTGTCTTTCAATCTGCAGATTATTATATTTTTCTGTCAGATTTAGCAAGGTTGGATCTTTTAAGCCCAAAGTGCTTGGAACCAATTCAAATTCACTATCCGCATTTTTCAAGTAGGAAATTATAGATTGAATAAGACTCAACTGTACTTCACTTGTCGAAAGCTGATCATTATAATTACCTGACGACTGTAAGTTCATCTGTGCATCTGCACTCAGTTCAGTAATCCTATTGTTTCTTTTGTAATTTTCTACGTCTTGCTCAACTCCCGATAAATTACTGGTCAACATTTTTAATTTACCATCAATAAACTTGATGGTATTTAAAGCCATTAGATTTTTATTGCTTACGTTTTCCAGGTTATATCTGTAGATCAGCGTATTCAGTATATCAACTCCACGTTGAGGTATGGCGTCTAAAACACTAAGAACAATGGTGTTAGCATCTTTAATCACTGGCAAAATAACCAGGCCACTAGAGCTGTATGCCTGGGCTAACTGATACAGATCTACAAAGCCAAAATGTACAGTTTTGCCAGATACCTCAAAGCCTTCTCCCCTTTGAACCACAATAGTGAATTGTGGGCGTGTTATTTTATTACCAAATCTGTAAATTGTCTCCTTACCTTTTTCTCCTAAAACAAACTGGTCATTATTTATTGCTCTTAAAGTAAGCTTTAAGGCACGTGCTTTATCAGTAAGTTTATCTATCACAACCTCCATTGGCAAGTTTTTCCCATATAACTCCTGCGTTTTTAAAGGGAGATTATATTGATACCTCACATTCATTTTAAGATCAGATAAAACCTTATAAATCAAATCTCTTGATCGCATCACCTCCATTTCATCATCAACAGTTTTAGAAGTCTTAAACATATTCAGATCACTAAAAGCCGTGCCTTTTAGCAGACCATCCCCTTTCGAATCATCTTGAACAAGCAATGAACTCGTTACTTTATATTTAGGCACCTGAGTTTGAAGATAAAACCACGCACCACCAAGACCCAAAAGCAGTGCAAGTCCAAAGAAATACCAATACTTAGCATATTTCATAATCTGAGCCTTTAGGTCAGGGCTGTTCGTCGCATTTTGTTTGTTGTAAGCCATCACAATAAGTTTAAAAGATTAACACTGCCTTACTTATTCAAAAAAGTTGTAGCCAAAACAGCCACAGCAGAGATCGCTGCAACAATTAGTGGCATTAATCGGTTATTACTACTTACTTCAACTGATTTTGCTTTATCAGGCTCTACATAGATTACATCATTTTGCTTTAAATAGAAATAAGGTGAATTAAGCACATCTTTGCTATTCAGATTTACCCGCTCCATTCTCCTCTGTCCGTCCATTTCTCTAATCAGTAAAACATTTTCTCTTTTTCCGTAAGGTGTCATATCGCCTGCTAAGCCAAGCGCTTCAAGCAGATTTATTTTCTCACTGGTTACTGTAAAAGTTGAGGGATGGTTAACTTCTCCAATAACGGTAACCCTAAAATTCATAAACTTGATATTTACAATGGCATTCTTTACATATTTATTAAGTTCCGATTCCATCAATGCCTGTGCCTGGCCTACAGTTAAACCTTGTAACTTAACTTGACCAAGAACAGGGAACTTCACATATCCTTGTTTATTTACTCTATAGCCTTCTCTTTCATACATTCCACCCACTGTTGGATTGCTGGGAACAGAAGCAAATAAAATATTAGATTCGGGACTTGTACTATTAACTGTAATACCGAGAACGTCATTTTGAAGTATGGTAGGCTCTCCAGCGTCTAAAACTTGTGAAGTACTTTCGTTCGCTCCTTTAAGATCACTGAAATAAACTAAATTCCTTTGTCTGGAACAGCTACTTAATATAATTAACATCAAGTAACATAAGAGGCATTTTAGATTCATAAAATATAATTTAAATTAAACACAATAAATGTTTGATTAAATACTATGATATGAATTTACACACTTATTGTAATCAATGAATCATACTTTAACTAGTTGTAAACCATTTTGTAAAAAGTTCACAGTTTATTGCACATACCTGTGAAATACTTTTCACAATAAGTAGTTATAAGTTTCTCACAACCTGTGTGATTACTCAGTCTTGTTTTTTGAAAAGTAAAACAATCTGCTAACCATAATTGTTATTAGTGTCGAATCAAGAGCTAATCCATGAAAACGATCATCATTGCCACTGATTTCTCTGCATCTGCATTAAATGCAGCACGTTACGCAGCATCATTAAGTAAACAACTTCATGCAAAACAAATCTTGTTATATCACTCCTATGAATTACCTATAGCCACCGAGATTCCCTTTCCTGAGAATAGAGATGCACACATTTTACATGAGAAAAGCATAATATCTCTCAACAATTTAAAAACAGCGATTTCAGATCTATGTACAGAAGATACTTCTATCGAAATCTTTGCTGACGATAATCCCATAATAATGGGTATAGAACAGCTCTCAAAACAATATTCCGACCCTTTTGTAGTAATCGGCATTACAGGAAAAAGCCGAGGGCTTACCGCTTTAATAGGTAGTAACACCATAAGTATAGTTAAAAGCGTATCAATGCCCATTCTTGTTATCCCAAATGAATCCAGTTACACAACTATAAAAAACATGGTGCTAAGCTGCGATTTAAAAGAAGTAAGCGAAACCAGTCCGGTAAATACCATAAAGTCGTTTATGCACGCTTTAAATACCAGGCTCCTCCTTTTAAATGTTGATCATAATGAATCAGCTCATTTTAATCCTGATAGTATTAAAGAACAATATAACCTACATAAGTTGTGGGATAATGAAGTTCCAGAATACCACTACACAGACAATCCAGACGTTGCATTAGGAATTATGGAGTTTGCAAAACAGCATACTTCAGGTATAGTCATAATAGTTGCAAAATCTTATGGCTTCTTTGAAGGGCTGTTCCACAAAAGCATGACAAGAAAACTGGCTTTGAATACACAATTACCTTTGTTAATCTTAAAAGAAGCACAACAAAAAGTTCATCAATAATCTACATGATAATCTTTTTGAAAAGACTTGCCGCTCCAGGCAATCTTTGCTGTCCAGTCTGCCGGTGCTTGCGTCCAGAATAAATTAGTTTCAGGCAATCCCAAAGGAAGAAAAGAAAGTGTAGCCATATAAAGGCTACCTGTAGATGTGTAGTAATCCGCAATATCAGGTTGATGTCCGCAAAATCCCAGAGTTAGCCAGTTATTTTGGTCAAAAGTCCCCGGTATGCTATACATATTTTGTTTAACCTTTGTTAATGCACACCGAACCTGCGCGGGCAAAATAGATTCAGGAAGCTTTTCCATTAGTGCTATCTGACTTAAGGCCTGAAAAGCACCCGTTCTGTAGGTAATGGAACGGCCAATTGGCGGATAAGTGCCTTCCGGAGAAATCATTCTTTCCTGGCCTACTGCATAACGTTGCATTCTGATTAATGCTAGCTCATAGCTTTTCTCATCTGCCAGTTTATGATCAACTAAAATCCGAAGTGTATCAACCATCATTGGATGTATTACAAAGGAATTGTAATAATCAAATGCCAGGTTAGGCCCGTCACCATACCATCCATCACCTTTATACCACTCATTTAAGCTATTAACTCCATTTGTTAACCTTGCATGATCATATTCCTCTCCAATAGAAAGTAAAAATGCTTCTGTAATAGCGCCAAACAATAGCCAGTTACTTTTAAATGGCTTTCTGTTTCTTAGTGATTTAAATGAAGATACAATCCGCTGTTTGGTTAACGAATCAAGAGGCTCCCATAAAGCCTTTGGTGCCCTTAAAAATGCCTGTGCCAGGTAAGCAGAATCCACAATGGGTTGATAATCAGTTGAGAAATTTAAAAGATCCGGACTAAGTGGATCAAAACATTTGTTTAAACCAGCAACAGCGTCTGTTCTCATTTTTTTTCTTAATTCCGCTTCCCTGGTATGGTCATCTGGTAAAGCAATCCATGGGGCAATCCCGGCGTAAGTGCGACCTACCGCTTCCAGGTAGGTAACACTTAACGATCTTGAATCAAAAGTCGGCGACTTCTCAAGCGGCATATTCTTCTTCAATGTTCCATTGGCCAGATTTGATATCACCGGGCTAGCAATTTTATATAAAAGCTGATACCAGTATTCCCGGTCATTCTTGTATAACCCTAAGCTTTTAGTTTGGTATTCGTCGGCCAGAAGCTGTGTTGGATTAACTGCGCCAGCCACTGCTGCAAATGACATTGCTTCTATAAATTTTCTCCTTCTCATATCTTGGCTTTATCATAATTATTTTCACCATTTCGTTCCTTTTTCTTGGTTTCCAAAACAATCACAAAGGGCTTGTCCTGTTTAGTAGGGTTGGCATAAACAAAATATTCATTGGTGTGCACCTCTTCTACTTTTAAAACCTGCTTCTCGTCGGTAAGCAGATAAGATTTGGCAACTTCAGTTTTAGTGGGTAATTTCACACGATAAGCACCTGATACCGGAACATTAAAGACCACCATATATATCTTATCAGTACCTGTTTTTTTTGTTGAATAGCCCCAATCCTGCTTCTCTAATCCACTATATTCACAGTTGTATATCGCTTCACTGTTAACTTTCATCCAGTCGCCTATCTCCAAAGCAATTCTTTTCTCCTGCTCACGGATAGAGCCGTCTCCTTTAGGACCAAAATTCAGCACAAAATTTCCACCCAATGAAACAGCTTTTGTTGTCATCTCTATTAACTCAGTTGAGGTCTTGATATGTCCCTTCCAGGCTTTATTGTAACCCCATTGATTTTCAGGAATCGTCATTACACAATCCCAGTCATTGCCATGTACATCGGCAATCGTATTGGGTAGTTTACGCTCCCACCCTTGTTCATAATCGCCCATAAGTACGTTGTTCGAATCAAAATGCCGTTTTCCATATTCATCCGCTCTAAAGCGGCTGCCAATAATCAAACCTGGGCGGAGTTTTCGCATTTCGGCTTCCAATTCATCAGCAAACTTGGCCTGCTTTACCCATGATTTATCCCAGGTACCATCAAACCATAGTCCCTTGGCTTTTGGATACATAGTCAATAATTCTATCAGCTGATTACGCGTAAACTTTTTGAAGCCCTCAAAAGCGATACTGTCCGCTTTGGTTTTGATATCGTAGCGCCATCCCGGATGATTCCAGTCCATAATGGAGAAGTATAAGATCACATCTATCCCTGCCTTATTATAAGCATCAACCAAGGGTTTCATGATATCTTTTTTCCATGGAGAATTGGCTACTGTATACGATGTATACTTACTTGGCCACAAACAGAAACCATCATGGTGTTTGGTGGTAATGGTTACATATTTGGCTCCCATGTTCTTTGCAATTGCAGCCCATTCATCAGCGTTGAAATTGACAGGATTAAACTTATAAATTAAGGAATCATAAGCAGGTTTTGGCATTTCATTCCAGGATCTGATCCACTCAGCAGCACCATTATACTGTTTACCATTCCATTCTCCACCCGGAATAGCGTACAAACCCCAGTGAATAAACTGTCCAAGGCCATTTCCTCTCCATTTTTGCATAATAGCATCTGTACGTTTACCCTCACGATGCGAGCCATGCTTTAGTTTTATCCTACCCGCATTTTGAGCGTAAACAGTGCTAGTAGTGCTTGCTATTAAAACGATTAACAAATGTAGAATGATGAAGCTTTTAATGGGTTTTCTAACCATGATTTAGGAATAATTTGTGTCTTTTCTTTTAATTAAATGAGTTAATTTATTTCCAGTTAGGATTCTGTACCAGATTTTTATTAAGGATCAGATCCTCGGTAGGAATTGGAAATAAATAGCCTTTCGTTTCGTCAAATTTGCGGCCGGCCGGAATTGTTTTAAAATAAGGTAGTATGTATCCCTCCGCGCTCAAATAAATATCCTTATTAGTCACTACTGTAGGGAATTGCGACTGAACAAATTTAATTCCCTCAACAGGAACATTTATTAATTTACCTGCCTTCCATCTCATTAAATCATCCCAACGGGTATTTTCAAAAGCCATCTCTACACGTCTTTCTCTACGAATTTCTCTTAATAAAGGATGAATTGAAGCGCCAACGTAAGTTTGATAGATCCCATCCAAACGTGAATCTGCAGGCTCGTTACCTATTATTAGATGCGGCATTCCTACACGGTCCCGCAATTTGTTAATTGTCTGATCAATAACAAGCTGATTTGCTTCACTTAGTTCATACTTTGCTTCAGCATAGTTTAACAATACTTCTGCAAAGCGAAATACAGGAGCAGCCTGCTGTCCATTAGTAACTCTTTCCCAATCCACAGGATTATTATAAAACCATTTGGCCAAACGATAACCAGTTGGGCACTTATTACCATTCATGCCCGGCAAGTTTGGTAACGGCGCATTATTCGCGCCCTGTATTGTAGTATTAGCAAGATTATAAGTTCCAAAATTGGCAATAGTTTGCGTTAAACGCGGATCACGGTTTTCCATTTCAGTTTGTATCGATCCTTTTCCCTTGAACAATGGACTTGTCGAAATTGTTAAACCGTCTGAACATAAATATTCGTCTACCAAACTACGGGTAGCTCCAAACTGATGTCTTAAGTTTTGAGCAAAATAACGGCTAAACGCTGCACCATAAGTCACTGCTGCAGAATACTCTCTCCACATAATCACCTCAGGGTTAGATTTATAAGATTCAGTAGCGAACAAGCTATTGTACACGGTATTGTAATCTCCCTGTACTAAACTATATTTATTAAGCAAGGCTTCGGAAGCTTCAACAGAATACCTCAGAAACGCATTCGGATCCAATCCCAACTCTGTATGGTATTTTCTGTAAGTGCCTTCAAATAATCCAATTCTGGATTTTAAGAACAATGCCATATCCTTATTTAAACGATTTGTTTCTTCAGTACCTTTCGCGGGTAAGTAGTCTATAGCTTTGTTAAGGATAGTCATTACAGAGTCCATTACCTCAGCCCTTGGGGTTCTTGCACCAAATAGCTCAGGTGAATTTATATTTAACGAATGTTGTATCCACGAAACATCACCAAATAGCTTCACCTTATTAAAATAGTCCCATGCTTTAAAAAAATAGATCTCTCCTAAATATTTGTTAGCTATATTATCCGGAAGACCAGCACGTTTATAATTATCAATAAAGAAATTCAATTGTCTTACACCTTCAAAATTCCATCCACCAGAACCACTTCCTCCAGAAAGATAGGCGATGTATTCATCAGTACCTACTTTAGAATAGGTAAGTGGTGCAGCATTGTCAGTAATTACATCTCCATAAACCAATGTATTCACATTTACCCCATAAGGCTGAACCGTGCCATCTGCAAAGTCGGTTCCAAATCCTACAATGTATTTTGGGTAAAGGCTGTTTGCATATAGCTTTAAGTCATTCTCGGTTTTCCAGTAATTTTCATCAGTGATCTGATCCAAAGGATAGCGGTCTAACAGATTCTTTTTGCATCCAAAAAGCAGCAAGCATGATACTACTACCAGCGTATATATTTTTATATTCTTTTTCATGTTTGTTTAATTTGAGTACTAATTATATTGACCTAAAATGTTGCCTGTAAGCCAAATGCATATGATCTGATAATTGGATAGTTCATACCAACCAATTCTGGGTCAAACGTTTTTGGAACACTCTTAAATTCAAATAGGTTATAAGCCGAAGCAGAAAGTCTTACTCTTTGCAATTTAATTTTATCGGTAAAGACCCTAGGTAGTGTATACCCTATGGCTAAATTTTTCATCCGCAGGTAAGCACCATTTTCCAGGTACCTTGTTTGTACCTGTCTGTTCCTGCTTGCATTTTTATAAGCCGGGTAAAATGCATCTGTACGCTCCGGAGTCCACGAGTTATTGTAGGTTTCCCAAGTGCCAGTTGTACCAGCTCCCCAGTAAAGATTGTTTCCAATCCACAGGTCTCTCTTTCCCACCCCTTGTACAAAAATATCAAGGTCTACATTCTTGTAGCTAAAATTAGAGTTAAAACCAAACTGATACCTTGGAGTACTGTTGCCTATGATTTTCCTGTCTCCGGAATTTCCAACGGTATTATTTCCAAAGTTAATCTCGTTATTACCGTCAATATCTTTATACCTCACGTCACCTGGAAACCAAAGGCCAGATGAAATTAACTTTTGAGTGGGTGAATTCGCAATTTCTTCTTTAGTTTGAAAAATCCCATAAGTTTCATAACCCCAAATCTCTCCCATTTTCTGACCTTCGTATAAGTATTGATCGCTTAACAATTTGTTCGGATTATTATCAAATTTTACTACTTCCGACTGGCTGTCTCCCAGTGTAAGGGCCAAATCATAATTTAATCCAAAACCGGTTGAATTTCTATACTTCATTGTTAACTCCCACCCTTTTGTGTCAATGGTTGCCGAATTTCTGGTTGGCGATGAAGCACCCAGAACTGAAGGATATTTTAAGCCATCAATTAGAATGTCAGAGGTCCTTCTTCTATACCAATCAAAGTTGACTTCAAAGTTTTTAAATGCGGTCAAATCAAATCCAAAATCAATTGTAGTTGCTGTCTCCCAGGTTAAGTCCGGATCTACCAATCCAGGAGGCGTAACACCTACAGGCCTTACACCATTTAATAGGTATTGAAGCTGACTGTTCGTTCCATAATTTAAGATGTATATGTAATTAGCTACGTTCTGATTGCCCAAACTACCATAAGAAGCTCTTACCTTAAAATCATTGATATATGGTTTTATGCCTTTTGCAAAAGATTCCTCGCTAACACGCCATCCTGCAGAAAATGAAGGGAAAAACTTATAACGTATATCAGAAGGAAACTTTGACGTACCGTCGTAACGACCATTTGATTCAAATAAATATTTGCCATCATAGTTATAAGTAAAACGATAAAACAGACCGCGAACTGCCCATTCCTGCTCACTATCGCCTACCGTTCTTTCTCCCTGTGCCTGCCCAAGAACCGGAACATTGGAATTGATCGTGTTTCTCTGGGCCGATACGCTTTGGTCAGTATACCATTCCTGGTTAAAGCCTACAGTTCCATGAAAATTATGCTTATCTGCTATGGTTTTAGCATAATCAGTAAAGATATTTATGGTGTACTTATTAGAATTTAAATTATAGCGATAAACATAATCAGGGTCAGTATGAACTGCAGTAAATGAGCCTACAGTACTCTCCAGTCGCTCTAAGCGTGGTAAAATGGTTTTTTGAATATTGCTGTTGCTTAAATAAGAAAAGTCTCCTTTTAACGACCATTCTTTTGTAAGTGTAAAAGTTGGTGCAGCAGCTAATAAAATATTTGATTTAGTTTCCTTATCATACGAACCATACTCCATAAAAGACAAAATATTATCCGTATATTTTTGTGGCAGATTTAAAGAAGAGGGAACATGTATCGGCATATTCACATTACGGTTAGGCTCCTGCGACATTGCTGTCCACCAACCTCCTTTTCCTGAGGGGCTAACCGGTTCTATATAAGTTGAACTATTATAGGCCGTTCTAAAATCCATTTTAAACCATTCGTTTACTTTGGAACTTACATTTAACAGGGCGTTATAGCGTTTAAAATTATCTGTATTAATCTTGTATAATCCATCCTGATCCTGGTAACCAATAGATCCATAAAATGATGTTCTATCGTTTCCGCCCGACAACGACAAGTTATGCTTTTGCATAGGCGAAGACTTCAACAAGGCTTCTTTGTATGGATTTACATTACCTCTCCAAAGAATATTGGTTTTATTTACATCAGCATCTGCAAAATAATAAGGTTCATTATTTATAGGATCATCCATATACTCCTTAATCTTCTTCAGTTTTAATATTTCATTTGAACCAGCCGAAATCCCTTCCAGCTCTGAAGCTTTAATGCTTGCCTCCTGAATGGTATAGGCGTCCAATATGTCTGGAACAGCTGTAGGCGAACTCCATTGAAAGGAATTAGAATAATTCACTTTTGTTTGTCCGCTTTTGCCCGATTTCGTTTTTATCAAAAGTACTCCAAATGCTCCTCTTGCTCCATAAATGGCGGCAGAGGCAGCGTCCTTCAACAACGTAACAGATTCTATATCTTCCGGATTTAATTGGTTAGGATCCATCTCTATTCCATCTACCAATGTGAAAGGCTGTCCTGATGAAAACTTAATCTTATTACCATCGTTCTTGTCCTTATAAAAGGATGTTGCGCCCCTGATATTGTAAGATGCAGAGGTATTTGGACTGCCATTAGAAATACTAACATTAAAATTGGGCATCACTCCTTGTAGCGCCTGACCAAGATTTGCGGTTGGCCTATTTTCAAGCATCTTTGAATCGATCTGACTAACTGCTCCGGTTAAATTCGCCTTCTTCTGTACGCCATATCCCACTACCACTACTTCATTAAGTTTATTGTTTTCCTCTTCTAAAGCAACTTTTAAACTTGTATGCTCATTTTCAATAACAATACGTTTACTGGCAAAACCGATGGCTGTAAATACCAATACTTCATTAACATTAGCAGTAATTTGAAAATTCCCATTTATATCACTAGCGGTGGTGACGTTAGATTTTTCTATCTTAATATTAACGCCTGGTATTGGAAGGTTGCTGGCGTCAACAACCTGACCCTTTATTAGAGCTTTCTGGTGGCTCTGTTTAAGAGGAGTGGTTTTGGATAATGACAATTTAAGCGGGTCAGTTTTTCTTTCCGCATGTGCGTCTAAAACTAAGCCATTACTGAAAGTCAGCCAACAGACAAGTCCAATCGCATAGAAGCGTAGATTTTTTGGTTTCATGAATTCATTGTTTAGGTTTAAAGATTAGTTTGATGTTTTGGTTATAGTGGTTCATTCTGCAAACGTTTTCATATCCCCTCCCTCAGTTGATAATGTTTGCATTTAATGGAATCAAAACTGGCTGTTAATTCTTTCAAAAAAGATGAAAATTCTAAATCATATGGTAGAAAATTCAAAACTAAAGGAGTATTTTCACACCTTTAATTGATTATGAAGGCATTTTGTCTCTTCTTCCTTCTACTTTTACCATTTCATAACTATGCCCAAAAGGGAGCTACCTTCAGCAATCTTAGCATGGAAAATGGTCTGTCTCAAAATTCTGTTGTAAGTATCACTCAGGATCAAAAACATTTTCTATGGTTTGGTACCAGACGTGGGTTGAACAGATACGACGGCTTTCAGTTTAAGATCTACACAAACAATCCAAAAGACAATAAAACCATCCCACATAATGTGATCGATTGCCTGTTGGCCGACTCCTTTGGTCAGTTGTGGATCGGTACAATTAATGGACTAAGCCGATACGATAATAAGAACGACAACTTTATTAAAGTCAAAATTCTAAATGACACTATAAATTGTATCTATGAAGATCCTCAGAGAAATCTCTGGATAGGTACTTACAACGGGCTTGGCTTACTAGATAGGAAAAATGGAAAATTCAAAATATTCCGTTTTAATAAATTAGATAAAAACCAACGGATAAATAATATATACAGCCTATTTAAAGATCATGAGCAAAACCTCTGGGTTGGAACAGGTTTTGGATTAATACGAATGACCAAAAATAATGGCCAGCCCAGGGTAATTCTCTTTAAAAATTCAGCAAACAACTCAACCAGCATCAGCTCTAACTATATCACTAGTATTACCAGCGATAAAGCCAATAATATCTGGATCGGTACCGACAAGGGTTTAAACTTATACCAAACAAGGGGAACATTCGCGCGCTACACCCATAGCTCGAACAACAGCAATACCATTGTACATAACGACATACGCGATATCATCCGCAATAAGGACGGAACACTATGGATAGGCACACAAGAAGGCTTAAGCATATTAAACCCTAAAACAAAAATATTCACCAATTACAAACATGATCCTGATGAGAATGGAAGTCTTACTCAGAATTCATTACACAGCATTTTTCAGGATGTTAGTAACACGGTCTGGATTGGAAGTTTCTACGGCGGGGTTGATGCTGTATTCCCATACTCCACTGGTTTTAAGACTTATAGAGCAAGCGGACTGATTTCCAGCCTTAGCAGCAACATCATCAGCACAATTGTTGAAGATTCCCGACAAAACCTCTGGATCGGAACAGAAGGCGGTGGGCTCAACCATTTTAATCGTAGCAATAACACCTACACTCATTATAAATCCATTCCTGGCAACAACACTACATTACCCTCTAATCTGGTTAAAACCATCCTCAGGCAAAAAAACGGCAACCTGATTATAGGCATGCACGAAGGTCTCATCAGCATCTTTAATCCAACAACTAAAAGTTTTACCCAACAAATAACCAATGTAAAAGATACCAGTAACAATCGGGGTAGTGCAGATATAATGACCATACTTGAAGATAGTAATGGTACCATCTGGGTGGGCTCCAGAGATGGGCTAAATAATATAAGTAGTTTTAGCGATCACACAATAAAAAGCCCAATTGAGAAAAAACTGCTTTCCAGATATATCCAAACCCTCTTTGAAGACGCTGATAAAAACATCTGGATAGGCACAACAAAAGGCCTGCACCTTTACTATCCAAAAACCGGAAAACTAGTGTATTTCACAAAAAAAGAAGGAAAT
Organism: uncultured Pedobacter sp.; assembly: GCF_946479715.1. The sequence continues at coordinate 20,727 of NZ_CAMLHF010000082.1, forward strand.
GCCGACAGTCTGCAGTCAGACTACATCAATTGTATCATACAAACCTCCAAGGGAAAATTTTGTCTTGGAACATATTTTGGTGGGCTCTCCTTATTTGATTCCCGTACCGGGAAATTTAAAACCTATACAGAAAAAGATGGCTTGTGTAACAACAATGTACTTGGCATTATTGAAGATAAAGAGGGTAATTTATGGATCAGTACGGATAATGGACTATCAATACTCAATCCGATAACCGGAAAATTCAAAAATTATACTAAAAGCGATGGTCTTGCTGGAAACGACTTTAATATGAGGTCCTTTTTTAAGGACCATAATAACGAATTCTTTTTCGGAGGCTATAATGGCCTCACCTCTTTCTTCCCCAATCAGATTGAGATCAATACACATATCGATCCTATTGTGTTTACAGATTTAAAGCTTTTCAATCGATCTGTTGCTGTAAATGGCCCAGATCAATTACTAAGAGAAAACATCAACACCACCAAAAAGCTTAGGTTCAAACATAATCACAACAATTTCAGTCTGGGTTTTGCCTTGCTAAACTACATCAGACCAGACAAAAATAAATATACTTACAAATTAGACGGATACGACAAAAACTGGATCAATTCAGATATTCCAAATGCCAGCTATTCCAATCTTCCATCTGGAGAATATACATTTATTGTTAAAGGGGTCAACAACGACGGGACGCCAGGCCATGCATCAGCAAGTATTAACATCACAATACTACCTCCCCTATGGGCTACATGGTGGGCATATTTATGCTACCTGCTCCTATTTTCAATCATACTTTTCCTTACCGTGAGGTATCTATTTGTACGTGCATTATTAAAACGATCAGAGGATGTGCAAAAGATGAAGTTAAACTTCTTCACCTATATTGCCCATGAGATTCGAACTCCGCTAACATTAATTCTGGCACCATTAGAAGACCTTGCTAAAACATCCCAGGATAATTTAGAAATCAGTCAGCAAGTTATTCCGATAAAAAACAATGCCGACAGGCTAATGAGACTTATAACTGAATTAATGGATTTTAGAAAGGCTGAAACCGGTCATCTGAAATTACATGTAACTAAGGGTAACATTGTGGCATATGCAAATGAGATGTTTCTCGCATTTCGACACAATGCAATTACTCGAAACATTCAATACAATTTTGTCCATCAAAATGATCAGATGATGTTGTATTTTGATAAAACACAGATGGAGAAAGTACTCTTCAACCTGCTTTCTAATGCATTTAAGTTTAGCAACAACGGCGGGCAGATTACATTATCTATAAATGAATATGACCAATTCATAGAAATTAAAGTTGTAGACAATGGAAAGGGCATTCCGTATGAAAGTCAAAACAAACTTTTTAGTGATTATTTCCAGGTTGATGAACAGGAATCTAACCATATTGGTTCAGGAATAGGTCTAGCATTATCCAAAAGCATTGTTGAAGCTCACCACGGTAAAATAGAAATCCTAAGTAATCCAGCCACCGCTCAAGAACCTGGCTATACATGTTTTATTGTTAAGCTTAAGAAAGGGCCCGACCCGGTGGGCCACGCTTCGAACGGGCCCAGCGGGCTCGTCTCCCAGACCGGCACCTCGTGGC